>MFXB01000077.1:1106-6295 GCA_001787475.1 Candidatus Peregrinibacteria bacterium RIFCSPLOWO2_01_FULL_48_20 | reverse complement strand
TGAGTTGGTTGATGGTTGGCATAAGGTATGGGCAAAAGCCCTAAGCTGGGGAATTTTAGGCGATTTGAAGGCTTAATGCAAGGGAATTTATTCAAGAGCATGCAAAATAATACTTGCACAGGGTATTTCATTTTTGTTATACTTTATATGTTAAAGCTTTCGGCCGAGGTTTATAAGCCTCCATCTGGCGGAAGGCTTTTTTATAACACTACACTTCGTTTCGCGTGCTAATCCTCTCTCGTATCAATAGCCTCGCCGCGGAATTGTTTGCGGAAGGTTTCGCCGGCGGGAATGAGGCGGCCGATGATGACGTTTTCCTTAAGTCCTTTGAGCATGTCCACACGGTGGGTGGTGGCGGCTTCCACAAGAACACGAATGGTTTCCTGGAAGGAAGCGGCGGAAAGCCAGCTTTGCGTGTAGAGCGCGATGCGCGTAAGACCGAGCAGAAGTCGTTCGTATTCAATGACCGGTTTGCGCTTCTTTTCAAAGACGGCATTTTCTTCCATCACGGTTTGGAAATCCACCACTTCTCCGGGAAGAAGGTTGCTGGCTCCGGATTCGACGAGGCGAACCTTGGAGAACATTTGGCGCGTGATGATTTCAATGTGCTTGTCGTTGATGGTCTGTCCTTGGGAAGCATAAATGCTTTGCACTTCGCTCATGATGTACTTTTGTGTGGTGTAAATATTCGTGAGTTTCATCAACTTGCGAAGATTCAAGTGTCCGCTGGTGAGCGGAGTTCCTTTGGCAACGAGGTCGCCATTCTTCACGCGGAGTGATTTTCCGGCTTCCACTTTGTAGTTTTCTTCCACGATGTCCGGCTCTACGATGATTTCTTTTTTACCGGCTTTCACCACCACGCCGTCGAGCGTTGCTCGTAGTTTCTTGTTTTTGGAAGCGCCTCGCTTAGCGGGGTGTTCGGCGAGCACATCTTTGAGGTGCACTTTATCGTCCTTGCCGACGGTGGGTTCGTAGCCTTCCGGCACCTCGAATTTGTGGAGAGGAACATCCGTGGGCACAATGGTGATGATGGTTTGAGCGCCCTTGCTGGAAATTTTTACTTTCCCGTCCACTTCCGCAAGTACGGCCGGTTTTTTCGGGGTGCGGGCTTCAAAGAGTTCTTCCACACGCGTGAGACCCTGCGTAATGTCTTCTTCGTCGGCGATTCCTCCCATGTGGAAGGTACGCATGGTGAGCTGCGTTCCCGGTTCTCCAATGGATTGAGCGGCAATAATTCCCACCGCGGTTCCAAGGTCCACCGATTTGCTGCTTCCGAGATCACGGCCGTAACACTTTTGGCAGACGCCGTTGAGTGTGAGACAGGTCATGACGGAGCGCACACGCACCGTGGGCACTTTGTTTTCTTTAATGAGTTTGAGGGCGGCTTTGTCGATTTCGGTTCCCGCTTTTACCATCACTTTACCTTTGGCATCGAGCACGTCTTCTCCAAGCGTGCGTCCGAAAATGCGGTTTTCAAAGGCTTCCCCGATTTTTTCGGACTCTTCGCGAGTCACGAGATGGGTTTCTTCGGTTCCACAATCTTCTTCCTTAATCACGATGTCCTGCACGGCGTCCACAAGACGGCGGGTGAGGTATCCGGCTTCGGCGGTTTTAAGAGCCGTGTCTGATTTTCCTTTTCGTCCTCCGTGCGTCGCAATGAAGTATTCCAAGATGGAGAATCCTTCCATCAAGTTCGATTTGATCGGAAGTTCGATGGTCTTACCGGCCGGGTTGGCCACGAGACCTTTCATTCCGCAGAGCTGAGTGATTTGTCCCCAGTTACCACGAGCACCGGAATCCACCTGGTAGAAAATGTCATTTTCCGGTTCGAAAGCTTCTATCATCACTTTGGCAATGTCGTTTTTCGTTTTGGACCAAATCTTGATGGCTTGATTGTAACGCTCGTCTTCCGTGATGAATCCTTTTTCGTAGAAGTCTTGAATTTGCTTCACAAGGTCTTCCGACGCTTTCATGATTTTGCCTTTTTCCTTCGGGATGTGAAGGTCGGCGCCGGCAATGGAAATTCCGGATTTGGTGGCGTAGGTGAAGCCGAGTTCTTTGAGGTCATCACAGAACTTGGCGGTGATCTCGAGTCCGTAACGTTCAAAGACAAGACCCACGATTTCAGCGATTTCTTTTTTCTTAAAAGTAAAGTTTTGGAAGCCCATTCCTTCCGGCACCACCGTGTTGAAAATGGCACGTCCGATGCTTGTTTCAATGAGGTCGGTTTTCCAGCGAATTTTTACTTTTGCCTGGAGATGAACCTCGTTGTAATCCCAAGCGAGCATGGCTTCTTCCAAGTTTCCAAAAATTTTCCCTTCTCCTTTTTTGTTTTTCTGCATCACCGTGAGGTAGTAGATTCCCAGAACCATATCTTGAGTGGGAGTGGTGATTGGTTCTCCGGCGGAAGGCTTCAAAAGGTTACGAGCACTGCACATCAAATCCCTCGCTTCTTCTTGAGCTTTTCCGGAAAGGGGAACGTGTACGGCCATCTGGTCTCCGTCGAAGTCGGCGTTGAAGGCGCTACACACGAGCGGGTGAACTTGAATGGCTTTTCCCTCAATCAATACGGGTCGAAAGGCCTGGATCCCCAGGCGATGCAATGTTGGAGCTCGATTGAGAAGTACATATCGGTCTTTCGTCACTTGCTCGAGCATGTCCCAAATCACTTTGTCGCTTCCTTGGATCATTTTTTCAGCGCTCTTGATGTTGTGCGCGTAGCCTTCGGTGATGAGTTTTCCAATCACAAAAGGTTTGAACAGTTCGAGAGCCATGGTTTTTGGAAGTCCACATTCATCAAGTTTAAGATTCGGTCCGATGACGATGACGCTGCGTCCGGAGTAGTCCACACGTTTACCGAGCAAGTTCTGGCGGAAGCGTCCTTGCTTTCCTTTGAGCATGTCGGAAAGGGAGCGGAGCTTGCGTTTGTCACCGGAGTTGAACACGGTCTTGCCTTGGCGAGCAGAGTTGTTTATTAAGGTGTCCACGGCTTCCTGGAGCATACGTTTTTCATTGCGGCAGATAACCTCGGGAGCTCCGATGGCGATGAGACGTTTGAGACGATTGTTACGGTTGATCACGCGGCGGTAAAGATCGTTGAGGTCCGAAGCGGCGTAACGTCCTCCATCGAGTTGCACCATCGGACGAAGGTCCGGCGGGATGATGGGGAGGGTCGTTAAAATCATCCATTCCGGTTTGATGCCGGCTTTGAGGAGTGAGCCTATGAGTTTGATGCGCTTCATGAGTTTGGTGCGCTTTTGTCCCGTGGATTTTTCCATGTCGACTTCCATTTTTTTAGCTTCTTCATCCATGTTCATTTCGCGAATGATTTTGTGAAGTGATTCGGCGCCGGTTCCGGCTTTAAACACGTGTCCGAATTTCATGGACATGTCGCGGTATTCAAGCTCGGTGAGCACACGGCTTTCGTCGAGTCCTTCCAAGTCTTGCTTGGCTTGCTCGGCGGTTTCCACCAATTCTTCCACTTTCGCGGCTTGTTCTTTTTCAATGTTTTTGGCGTTTCCCGCGCCCGTTTTGACGCGCTCCTCATATTCTCTGATGATGTCTTTCTTGTGTCCTGTGAATTCTTCCTGCAATTGCTTAATCGCTTCTTCTTTGGCTTTGTCGTCGACTTCCGTGATGATGTAGGCTGCAAAGTAAACAATTTGCTCGAGGGTTTTCACGGGCAAGTTGAGCAGAAGACCAATGCGGCTGGGGGTGGAACGAAGGAACCAAATGTGCGTTACCGGCACGGCAAGACCAATGTGGCCCATGCGGCTTCGGCGAACAATGGAACGCGTGACTTCCACTCCGCATTTTTCACAAATCACACCTTTGTAGCGAATACGCTTATATTTTCCGCAAGCACATTCCCAGTTTTTAGTCGGTCCAAAAATGCGTTCGCAGAAAAGTCCATCACGTTCCGGCTTTTGAGTTCGGTAGTTGATGGTTTCCGGCTTTTTCACCTCTCCATGCGACCACGAGAGAATTTGCTCTGGGGAAGCCACGGAGATGGCAATCGCATCAAAGAGCGTGGGTGCCTTCTTTGAATCGTTGTTCATCATGAGAATAAGGGATTAAGGAATTGTACAAGAAAGACAAAGTAAATGAGGACGAGAACGGCTCCTTGACTTCCGGACCATTTTCGGAGCAGCAGGGAAAAGCAAAATAAAAGGGTGGCCAAAAGTAAGAAGGTGTTTGAAATGGAAACTACGTCATCGAGAACGTTGAGCGGTTTGACAAAAGCCGAGGTCGCCACAACGAGTGTTAAGTTGAGCACGCTGGACGCCATAAGAACGTTCACGGCGGCATCACCGTTACCTTTTTTAGCGGCGCGAATGGCAAAGACCATTTCCGGAACGGAAACGGCCAAGGCCACAACGCTGCTGGCGAGGTACCCGGGATTCCAATTTTGTGCTTCGGAAATGGTGCTTACTCCCTTCACGGTAAAGAACGCGCCCACGAGAAGGATCAAAAACCAAAGAATGAGACTTGAAGCTGAATTTGATGGGGAATGGGACTCACCTTCGGTGAGCGAATGGAACAAACGCTCGATTCGTTCCCAAATGCCGAGTTTGAAATCTTTGTAGCGAGAAGCGCCAAAGGCGGCGAAAGTGAGGAAAAGCACGAGGCCTTCCCAGAGTTCGATTTGACCGTTCATTGAGAATACAAGGAACAAAGCCACGCTTCCCAACAGAAAGGGAATTTGTTTGAGATTTTCCTCTTTTTGAGATATGAAGCTGCCGGCAGTGAGAGCCATGATGCCGGGAATGAGCAGTAAGTTGATTAAGTTTGCTCCCGTCACATAAGTGGGCACCATGGAAGAAAAGTCTTTCCACGTGGCGATGAGAGCAATGAGGAGTTCCGGCAAAGCCACCAAGAAAACAGGGATGGCGAAACTTAGAAAGGATGGGATCTCTTTTTTAGAGCTTGACTTCGTCAAGTGTCCGATGAACAACTCGGCAGCCACTACCGTGATCGCGGCGGCAAGAAGTAACAGTATGGACCAAAGAAGTGTTGTCATAATAAGGAGTAGATTATGGAGTCGCTTACTAAAGTGCTTCTTCTTCTTCTAATTCGCCTGTCGCTTCGCTTTCGGCGTTGGCGTGGCCTTCACCTTCCAGCAGGGCGAGTCCTTCGGCATCGGCTTCCAGCGTGCCGGGAGCTTCAAGAACCGGTTCGTCTTCTTCCGG
>MFXB01000077.1:0-1095 GCA_001787475.1 Candidatus Peregrinibacteria bacterium RIFCSPLOWO2_01_FULL_48_20 | reverse complement strand
TTCGTCTTCTTCCGGTTCCACGTATTCCACTTCGGGATCGACGTTTTCATCTTCCACCAGTTGGAGAAGATCCACGTTGAGACCGAGCGATTGCAATTCTTTCACCAAAACGTTGAAGGATTCGGGAGTGCGAGGCTTTCTAATATTTTCGCCCTTAATAATGGACTCGTAAGCTTTGGCTCGTCCGTAGGTGTCATCCGATTTAATGGTGAGCATTTCCTGCAAGACGTGTGCGGCTCCATAGGCTTCGAGTGCCCACACTTCCATTTCTCCGAAACGTTGTCCTCCGTGTTGAGCTTTTCCTCCGAGAGGCTGTTGAGTGACCAGCGAGTAAGGACCCACAGAGCGGGCGTGAATTTTGTCTTCCACCAAGTGAGCGAGTTTGAGCATGTAGGCGATTCCCACGGTGCTCTTGTGGTCGTAAGCCTGACCGGTTTTTCCATCAAAGAGCTGAATTTTTCCGTCTTCGGGAAGATCCGCCTCTTGCAAACATTCTTTAATTTGTTCGTTGGTGACTCCGTTCAGAGTGGGAGTGGCTACGTAATAACCCATTTTTTGAGCGGCCCATCCCAAGTGTGTTTCCAAAATCTGACCGATGTTCATACGGCTGGATACTCCAAGCGGGTTTAAGACAATGTCGATGGGTGTCCCGTCCGGCATATAGGGCATGTCTTCTTCCGGCACAATAATGGAGACCACACCTTTGTTTCCGTGCCGTCCGGCCATTTTGTCTCCCACTTGAATACGGCGGGTTTGGGCTACGGACACGCGGATTTCCTGGATGACTCCGTTCTCGAGTTCGTCGCCGTTTTCACGGGCGAAAATTTGCACGCTGACCACTTTTCCTCCTTCTCCTCCCGGCAAGCGAAGGGAGGTGTCTTTTACATCGCGCGCTTTGTCACCGAAAATGGCGCGGAGCAGACGTTCTTCCGGCGTGAGTTCGGTTTCTCCTTTCGGTGTGATTTTACCGACGAGAATGTCTCCTTCGCGAACGGAGGCTCCCACGCGCACGATTCCGTTTTCATCGAGGTCCTTGAGGCGCGCTTCTCCCACGTTGGGGATGTCACGCGTTACAATTTCCGGACCGAGCTTGGT
>MFXB01000076.1:6417-7258 GCA_001787475.1 Candidatus Peregrinibacteria bacterium RIFCSPLOWO2_01_FULL_48_20 | reverse complement strand
AGATTACCGGTCAACTCCAATTTTCCAAATACCTTTTTCCAAGAAAGCTTCAATGGTCTGCCGATTTGCTTTATTTATAAGGTTTGAATGTGAGAGTTTATTGGCTTTTGCGTAGTCGCGCAAAGTAATGATTTTTTTGCCTTCCAAATACGCCAACCTTTTATGGTAGCTGCTCGTCAACGCTTTTCCAACGATTTCTTCCATAATGCCAGTTGTGCCTTTTCCGTCGAATTCTTGAAATGCATCGTAGTATTTCCTCCTATCAATGAATTTTATGTTGATTGGGACAAAACCCTCCCGTATCAATAAGAAGTTATTAATTACGCGACCAATACGACCGTTTCCATCAACGAATGGATGAGTGTGCTCAAAAACAAGATGTAATTTTGCTATGCGTTTTATGATATTTTCGTGACTTGCCGCGTTATACTCAACAAGCATCTTTCCGAGTCGTTCAACAACTTCTTTTGGAGCGGGCGCAATATGGCTTCCAACACGGACATATTCGTCGTTATTACGAAATCTTCCTGCAATATCATCCCGAATGTTCGAAATGAGCATTCCGTGAAGCGATAAAATAACAGGAAGTGTCAATTCTTCTTCCTTTGCTTTCTTGTTGATATAAGAAACCACTCGGGCAAGGTTTTTCGCTTCGAAAAGCTCTCGTTCAGTAATGAATCTGTCCAAATCAATTTGGAGGAGTATTTTTTCAGTTTCCTCAAGAGTGAGTGTGCTGTTCTCAATGGCATTCGAGTTGTAAACCTGCTCGGCGACTTCGGCTTCAGCGATAAGGTCTATCAAAGACTCCTTACCCGAAGCTGCTTTATAATATCTCTCACGG
>MFXB01000076.1:4493-6343 GCA_001787475.1 Candidatus Peregrinibacteria bacterium RIFCSPLOWO2_01_FULL_48_20 | reverse complement strand
CAAGATAATCGTGAAAAACTGTGTTAAAACATCATGTTTTCACTGTTTTGACTACACATGTTCACGATTCAAGAAGCCTTTACGGAAGCGATGGAAAACTGTTAAATGAAACCATCTTAATGATTCGTCATGAAAAAAATCTTCTTTTTACAGAACTGAAAAGTTTAAACATAGAAGTTTTAAGAAATACCAATCCTTCTTTGGATGCGAACGTGGAAACTTTCGAAAATACCACTCACCTCTTTGCCTGTTCTTCAGATGTGACGGCTCGAGAAAGGCAGCTAAAGACCTCCATGTTTTTCGTGCATCCGAGAGAATGGTATCTTGGTAAAACAAGGGAAGATCGGTATTTATTCGGGTATGATGAAACGTATTTTGATCAAGAGCTGGCAAAGGATACGGCTGTGATTACGTCCTACAACGGGGAGAAGGAGTTTATTGAATTCGATTACTTCACTCCGTAGCTTCCTCGTGTTAAAGTAGCGTCGAGCTTCTTTCACGCATGAACATTTACTATCTTGCGCTTGGCATTCTTCTGCTCGCGGGTCTCACGGCTCTCGTGCTGGTCTTTATTCGCTATGAAGCCAATCGTCAGCGATGCCTGAGTATGACGTTTTTGAAAATTCGCATCCCAAAAAAAGAATCGAAGGAAGATAAAGAGCAGGATACGGATGCGCTGGGGGCGCAAAGAGATTTTAAAGAAGTGCTGGGAGTGATGAAGCAGTGTTTCGAGGCCTTGTCGGCATTGGAGGATCATACGTGGCGGCGTTATTTCCTGGGGCAACCCTTTTTCAGTTGCGAGTACGCCATCCAAAATAATTTGATTGATTTTTATGTTGTGGTGCCGCTGAAGTACATCAGCATTGTGGAGAAGCAGATCACGGCGTTTTATCCCGACTGTTATATTGAAGAGGAGCCGGATTACAATCTGTTCCAAGAGGGCTCGAAGACGGCCTACACCTATTTTGTGCCGGAGAAATCCTACGCCTACCCCATTCGAACCTATACGCGCATGACGGCGGATCCGCTCAACAACATCAGCAATGTTTTGTCGAAGCTCGAACCTTATGAAAGTGCGGCCATTCAAATCATGCTGAGGCCCAAGCACAACGGCTGGCAGAAAAAGGGGCGGCACGTGGCCAAAGAAATTTTGGAGAATAAGCATCATTCGCTTTTGGGAAGCTTGAATCCGCTGGTTTGGGTGGGTGAGCTTTTGGATATTTTGTTCCGAGGAGAAGCTTCCAAAGAAGCGCACGAGGCCGGACGAACCACGCCCATGGTGGATGAGCAAGTCAAAGCGATAGAGGAAAAAAATACGCAAGTGGGTTTCCAAAGTGTCATTCGTTTGGTGGCGGTTTCCAATACGCATGAAAAAGCGGACGCCCTGCTCCACAGCATGCAGAGTGCGTTTGCGCAATACGGCACCACGGACAACAACACTTTGAATTACGTGACGCGCTTTAAAGGAAACTTGGTGCATCATTTTCTCATGCGCGACATGAGAAGGCTGCTGCGCTTCAGAAGGATGATTTTGTGTCCGGAGGAATTGGCTTCGCTCTTTCATTTGCCGAACATTCGCTACAATCGCGCGCCCACCATCAACTGGCAAAACTATAAAATCGCTCCCCCGCCGGCGAACATTCCCGAGGAAGGCATTTTACTCGGGCACAATATTTATCGCGGCGTGAAAAAAGAAATCCGCATGAAAAATGAAGACCGCTTCCGCCACTTCTATGTGATTGGACAAACCGGAACCGGAAAATCTTCCGTTTTGCAGGTGATGATTCGGCAGGATCTTCAAAATGGCAAGGGCCTTTGCGTTGTGGATCCGCACGGACAGCTCATTGATG
>MFXB01000076.1:3008-4485 GCA_001787475.1 Candidatus Peregrinibacteria bacterium RIFCSPLOWO2_01_FULL_48_20 | reverse complement strand
CCTTTTATCCCCCGCGAACGCGCCGACGACGTGATCTATTTTAATCCTGCAGATTTGGAACGACCTTTGGGGCTCAATTTGCTCGAAGCGGAAACGCCGGAAGAACGAGATTTGGTGGCCATGGATGCCATGAACATGATGATTAAACTGTTCGACGAAGAAATTTTCGGCCCGCGCATTCAGGACTATTTCCGAAACGGATGTCTCACGCTGATGGAATATAAAGACGGCGGTTGTCTCACCGATATGGTGCGTCTCTTCACCGACGATGATTTCCAATACGAGCGCACGAAAGATCTGAAGAATCCCATCGTGAAGTCGTTCTGGGATCAGCAAATGGCCAAGACCGGCGCCCGTGAAAAACAGGAAATGATTCCGTATTTTGCGGCCAAGTTCGGTCAATTTGTGACGAACGGGATGATGCGCAACATCATCGGGCAAACGCATAGCGCTTTTGATTTTGGTGAAGTGATGTCGAGCGGAAAAATTTTGCTCATGAATTTGTCGAAAGGAGAAACCGGAGACATCAACTCGAAGCTGCTCGGTATGATTATCGTTTCGAAGTTGCAGGTTGCCGCCTTGAGGCGACAAAAGCTGAGCAAAGAGGCGCGCAAGGACTTCTTCCTCTACATCGATGAGTTCCAAAACTACGTGACCGACTCCATTGAAGTGATTTTGTCCGAAGCTCGAAAGTACCGCCTGGGTCTTGCGATGGCTCATCAGTATTTGGCGCAGCTCGAAGCCGATGGTAAAAAAGGAAAGGGCGTGAACTTGAAAGATGCTGTATTCGGAAACGTTGGAACTATTATGGCCTACAAGATCGGTGCGCAAGATGCGGAGTACATGGCCAAAGAAATGGCGCCAGTATTCAGCGATCAGGATCTCATCAACATTGATAAGTACAAGGCGGTGATGAAGCTTTCCATCGATACGCAGCCTTCCAAGCCATTCAGCATCGTGCCTTTGAATCCTTATTTGGATAAAGGCGACCCCGAGGCGGCCGAGGCGTTCAAGCAGCTTTCCCGATTGAAATACGGACGGGATAAGGAATTTGTGGAAAGAGAGGTGTTTAGGAGGCTAGGAACACTCATGTAGCAGTTTTGTCAAGCCTACTGGCGGGCGGGGCGGGCGGTTTTCTGCTATAATGATAGGAAACCAAAAACAAAAAATGAAAATAAAAAGACTGTATGCAGGTTTTATCAGCGGCCTTTACCTCTCCATCCAGCTGTTTGGAGGAGTTTTGGTGGCCAAGGCGACCGAGGAAGTGCCGCCTCCCCCGGACGATCCGGACTACTATTTGCAAACCTTCATTATTACGGCCTACTACTCGCCGCTGCTCGGACAAGAGCATTATGTGACGGGCTCTTACGAAAGCGATATTTACCTGAACGGGAACGGAACGAACGGAGCGGATGGCACGCCGGTTTATCCAGGAATGATTGCCGCGCCCAAAACCTATGACTTCGGAACCAAAATG
>MFXB01000076.1:2501-2878 GCA_001787475.1 Candidatus Peregrinibacteria bacterium RIFCSPLOWO2_01_FULL_48_20 | reverse complement strand
CACTCGGTTGGGGAAAACGCACCGTGGAAGTGATGGTGTATGGGCAAAATCCCGCAGTGGCCGAGAACGTTTACTTTGAGCAATATCTCACGGTTGAAAACTTTTTCACGCAGACTTTTTTGACACCGCTCGCCTTTCCGAATGATCTTTATTATGGAAACGAGGGCGAAGACGTGCGAAAAATGCAGGAGTATTTGGTGACTTGGGGCTACCTAAGCGAGGCCAAGGGCTTCTATGGCAGTGACACGGCTCAAGCGCTTTTCGACTTTCAACTTGATTACAGTATTGTGAGCGATCCGGAAGAACTCGGAGCCGGACATTTTGGCCCTCAAACCCGACGCAAATTCGATGAGCTCATTGGAAACGGCGGACCCGGT
>MFXB01000076.1:0-2488 GCA_001787475.1 Candidatus Peregrinibacteria bacterium RIFCSPLOWO2_01_FULL_48_20 | reverse complement strand
ACTGTTTTTGGGCGATAGCGGCGACTCTGTGCGCCAACTGCAAGAAGAACTCCTGAAACTCGGTTATCTTCGCATTCAGCCCACGGCTTACTTTGGCGAAACCACGCAGCATGCCCTTTTCAAGTTCCAGCAATCGCAGGGGCTCGTGAGCTCGAAGGAAGAAACCGGAGCCGGCGTTTTGGGGCCTCGTACGCGCAACATCTTGAACGGAATTATCACCGCCCGCTACGAAGCCAAAAGCCTGATGGCCTTTGAGCGTGAAGAACTGCAAGCCGGACGCCTCTCGCTCATGCTACCCGATGAAATGTTGGCGAGTTTGAGGAAGGAAGATTAGGAAATTTCAATACTGCGCTGATCCCCTCCTTCGTGTGAAAAGCGGATTTTTAAGTGTGGAAGAGTGAGGTGGCGTTCAATCTTTTCCGGCCACTCAATCACCACCCTTTTTCCTGTCGCCAAGTGCTCGTTCAAAAGTTCGAGAGTGAGGTCGTCGAGCGCGTCCAGACGGTAAAGGTCGTAATGAATGAGCGGTTCAAATTCGACAACAAAAGTGAAGGTGGGACTTTTAATTTGGGATTCGCGGAGGCCGAGGGCGCGCCCGAGGCCTTTGACAAACGTAGTTTTGCCCGCACCCAAATCGCCGTAAAGCAGCCAAATTTTGTGCTTTGGGTGGTTTTTAAGGATTTGCTTGGCCAGAGCCTTGGTCTCACGCGCGTTTTTAGTCTTCCTTTTCATAGTGAAATCTGGTATCATTAATAGATTAAAACAAAACAAAAATCAAAGGTCCTATGAAGTCTTTCAAATCTTATCTTAAGAATTCGGAGGTGCGCCAGTGGATTTCGCTGCTTTCGGTTTTAGCGGTTTCGGTGTTCGGCGTGAACATGCGCTATGAAACCGAAATGCTTCTCACTTCGCTCACGGGAACCGAAGAGCATGATCCTTTCGACGGAACCGTGATGCCCATTGCGGAAATCCCCGTTTGGACCAGCCTCACCACCGCCGAGTACAGTGCGGATTATCAAAATATTCCCACTTCAAAACTCGGGTCCATGCCGGAATATAGAAACGATTATTTCACTTTTGATTCCGCCGATTTGGTTTGGGGTTTTGGCGAACACAACATCATTAGAAACACCAAAATCACGTATTCCGTTCCTTACGCGGGCAAATATACTTTTGACGATTGCGGTGAAGATTGCGGCAGCCATCCCGGAGTGGATATTAAAGCCCCCAACGGAACTCCCGTATACGCCATTGCCAACGGAATTGTGAGCAAAGCCGTCACCAGCGGAGGGTTTGGAAAATCCATTGTGGTGAAACACAACGATGTGCCCGATCCCGTCACCGGCCAAGAAACCACTCTTTACAGCAGCTACTCCCATCTTTCCGAATTTTTTGTAACGGAAGGACAGGAAGTGCATAAAGGAGAAGTGATCGGTCATGTGGGAAAAACGGGGACCGCAACCAACTACCATTTGCATTTTCAGCTCGATGCCGAAAGCTCTCCTTGGCAAGCGTATTGGCCTTTCACCACGACGGAAGCCACGGCCGCCGGCTACTCCTTTTGGGAAGCGGTGGACGCGGGCGTGGGTAAGGACAATCTTTACACCTACACGCGCAACCCCATGGATTTTGTGCAGAAATATTTGGATGAAGATGCCGTCCTGAAAGAAAACGACGGCGCCATTGTGGTGGAGACGGAAGTGACGGAGCTTACAGAACCCGGTGAAAGTGAAGAAGTTTCCACCGTTTCCACCGTTTCCACAGTGGTGAACATCGGTTTTACCGACCTTGCCATTGACGCGCCGGACTTCCTTATGCCCGGTCAAAACAAAACCTTAACTGTGCGCCTGCTCGACGGCAGCGGAAATACCGCTCAAGCCAGTTTCGACGGCCAAATCACGTTCAGCCTTTCCGATTCAAACGTGGCCAAACTCAATAGAAGTTTCCTCGAAAAAGTGGACTTTAACGACGGCGAAGCCGAGCTTTCGCTTTATGCCGACCATGACGGATCGGTCACTTTGACCGCCACCATCGCTTCACGCACGTATAACTCTTTACCGATTTATGTGGTGAGCACCATTGAGCCTTTTGCCAAATTCGGCGTGGCGCACGATGGCAGCTTTGTTCCCGGCCAAGCCGAGACCATCCAAATTCAAGCCCTGGACTTAAGCGGAAACCCCACTCCGGGTTTCTATGGCAGCGGAACGATTGAAGTGGACGTGGTTCAAGGCGATGCCGAGCCTTCAAAAGACGCGCTCAGCAAAAAAGATTTTGCCACCGGAATTGCGGAGCTCACGCTCACCGCCAGTTCGGAGGAAGCCATCGTGGTTCGCGTGACCTACGGAACGAAAGAAGTGGAGAGCAGCGCGCTTACGGTTCGTCTCTTTGAAGACCTCTCCGAAAGCGACGAGTACTACACCGCCGTGAGCTACCTCTATAGAAAAGGAACCGTAAAAGGCTACCCCGACGGCAGCTTTAAACCTGAAAA
>MFXB01000075.1:3574-5229 GCA_001787475.1 Candidatus Peregrinibacteria bacterium RIFCSPLOWO2_01_FULL_48_20 | reverse complement strand
ATACAGTCTCCGCTTCAAGCTTCCCAAGTCATGGAAGTGATTGAAGACAGCGATCACTTTTTAAAAGGTCTTCAAAATCTTGAAACATCCGAGGAGCCGCGCATTTTTATCGGGGAAGAAAACATCCTGCACGGGATCGACAGCTGCTCCCTTATCGTTAGCCGCTACCATTATGACGGCTATGAAGGCGCCATTGGAATCCTCGGCCCAAAACGCATGCCCTACGCCTACAATTCCGCTATACTTCGTGAAGTCCGCGACCTCCTTGAAAACAATCAACTATGAGCGACCAGAATTCACAAAACGATGATCTCCAAAGGGAACTCAAAGACCTGCAAGCTGCGCTTGCAGTCATGACGGAAACCGCAAAACGCGCCATGGCTGATTTGCAAAACTTCAAACGCCGCACAGAAGAAGAACGTAGCGAAATCCAAGTATTTGCCAACCTTCGTTTGCTCGAAGCCATCTTCCCCGCTCTGGACAACTTCACTCGCGCTTTTGAAAATATTCCCGAAGAACTCGCCGGCCACGAATGGGTGAAAGGCATCCAAGTGATTGAAGCCGGCCTCATCAACGCGCTGAAATCTCTCGGCCTCGAAAGCATCGACCAAACCGGCATCCCGGTGGATCCCACGATTCACGAAGTACTCATGAAAGGAGTCGGACCCAAGGGCCAAGTCGTGCAAATTTTCGAAAAAGGCTACCGCTATAACGGCAAAACCATTCGCCCCGCAAAGGTACAAGTGGGCGAATAGCCTTCATGCATCTTGACGTAACAGGCAAGTTGGTTTAAAATCAATGCTTTTATGAGTAAACTGAATACACTGACTGCGGGTTTAATCGCCACACTTCCCTTACTGGGTTGTCCAAAAAAAAACCGCCTTCCTGTTGGGGATGAACTAGGCGTTAAACTGGTGCGTGAATCTCTCCAGATGCAATCCATTTTAGACGAATATCAATGGTCCCCCACCGATCATCGTATGTCCGGAACCAAGATGGGATTAAGTTCCGAGGAATCGATTCAAATTCAGAATGAAGATGAGTTGTGCAGTATGAACTTTAAAAGACAATGGGATGAAAGTCTCCAAATGAGTGGCGAGATTCAAAGAAATATGAGTGACGGAAGTATCTCTAACTGTTGGGTTCATCTCCATGCGAAGGATCTGCAAGGTTATGAGACGACATGGTCTGTTTTTTATAGAGACGACGAGGCTTCACGATTTTATGAAATACACGAGAATCGAACCGCTGTTAAAGGCCCAGCGTATAGAAGTTATATGGAAGTATTTTACTGTACTGGCGGCAGGTCCGATCAAGATAAATGTAATTTTTCTCATCGAGTAAAGAGAGACTGGAATCAAGCCGATACATATAGGCCTCGCGAAAACCTGCTCTTGAAAGCAATTCTGAACATTTGTAATAGCGCCCAGGCCGCCGCTGAACTGACGGGTTGCAAATAAGTATTGACGCGACCGTTTTAGCACACTAATATAGCGAGTGCTAACTTTTTAAATATTAAAAATTATGTCAAAAATCATTGGAATCGATCTTGGAACCACCAACACCTGTTTCGCCGTCATGGAGGGAGGACAGGCTGTGGTGATCCCGAATGCGGAAGGTAAAAACACCACCCCTTCCATTGTGGCCACCAAAGA
>MFXB01000075.1:0-3502 GCA_001787475.1 Candidatus Peregrinibacteria bacterium RIFCSPLOWO2_01_FULL_48_20 | reverse complement strand
GGTGAAAAAAGGAAAAACCGGCGAATGCGTGATTGTGCTCGAAGGCAAGGAACGAAAACCGGAAGAAATTTCCGCCATGGTCCTCCAAAAAGTGAAGGCCGATGCGGAAAAGTACCTCGGCGGAACGGTAGACCGCGCCGTAATCACGGTACCCGCTTACTTCAACGACTCGCAACGTCAGGCCACCAAAGATGCCGGAGAAATCGCCGGACTCACGGTGGAACGCATCATCAACGAACCCACCGCCGCCGCTCTCGCCTACGGCCTCGACAAGCACACGGGCGACAAAAAAATCGCGGTCTTCGACTTGGGAGGAGGAACTTTCGATGTTTCCATTTTGGAACTCGGCGAAGGCGTTTTCCAAGTCCTTTCCACAAACGGAGATACCTTCCTCGGAGGAGACGATTTCGACATCGTGCTCATGGACTATCTTGCGGATGAATTCAAAAAACAGGAAGGAATCGACCTCAAGGAAGATAACGTGGCGCTCCAACGTCTCAAAGAAGCCGCTGAAAAAGCGAAGATCGAACTCTCGTCTCAGCACGAAACGGAAATCAATTTGCCCTTCATCACGGCCGACAAAAACGGCCCCAAACACATGGTAATGAAATTGTCCCGCAGCAAGTTGGAAGATCTCACCGCCGACCTCATTGAACGCTGTGTAAAACCTTGTAAACAAGCCATTTCAGACGCCAAAGTGTATGTGAGCGACATCGAAGAAGTGGTGCTCGTGGGAGGAATGACTCGTATGCCCGCCGTGCAAGCCATGGCCAAAGAAATTTTTGGGAAAGAACCGCATCGTGGAATCAATCCGGATGAAGTGGTCGCTCTCGGCGCCGCCATTCAAGGAGGTGTTTTGCAAGGCGACGTGAAGGACATTTTGCTGCTCGACGTCACTCCCCTTTCGCTCGGACTCGAAACGCTCGGCGGTGTAATGACGAAGCTCATTGAACGCAACACCACCATTCCCACCACCAAATCGCAAGTGTTCTCCACCGCCGCCGACAGCCAAACGTCCGTGGAAGTGCGGGTGTACCAAGGCGAACGTCCCATGGCCGCCGACAACAAATTTCTCGGTAACTTTCAGCTCGACGGCATTCCCCCCGCCCCTCGCGGCATGCCGCAAATCGAAGTTTCTTTCGACATCGACGCCAACGGAATTCTGCACGTGAAAGCCATGGACAAGGCCACACAAAAAATGCAGCACATCACTATCACCGGCTCTTCCGGACTCAAAGAAGAAGAAATTGAAAAGATGAAGAAAGAAGCCGAAATGTTTGCCGAAGAAGACAAGAAAAAGAAAGAATCGGTCGAGACTCGCGTGAATGCGGAAAGTCTCGTCACTCAAACCGAACGCACCTTGAAAGATCTCGGTGACAAAGTTCCCGCCGACGTCAAAACCGGCGTGGAAACCAAATTGAAAGAATTAAAGGACGCTCTCGCGAACACCGAAACTTCGCCCGAAGATTTGAAGACGAAGCACGAAGCCCTCGCCGAAGAAATTCAGAAAATCGGCGCCAGTATGTACCAACAACCAAGTGCCGGA
Organism: Candidatus Peregrinibacteria bacterium RIFCSPLOWO2_01_FULL_48_20; assembly: GCA_001787475.1. Taxonomy (GTDB): domain Bacteria; phylum Patescibacteriota; class Gracilibacteria; order UBA1369; family 2-02-FULL-48-14; genus 2-02-FULL-48-14. Next base: position 1,956 of record MFXB01000075.1, on the reverse strand, counting down.
ACTCCCGCGGACGGTGCAAGCGAAACTTCAACCGACGATCCCGATGTGAAGGTTTACGAAAAGGAGAAAAAAGAAGATGATAAAAGTGAAGATACTAACTAAAATTTCATGAAAATCACCCCCATCGAATACGCACTCTTCTGTGATTACGCTTCGCTGTCCATGGACGGGAAACTTAATCTCGTCGGGATTTTTGAACGCATGTTCACCAAAGACGTGCCGGCCATTCATCCGCAAATGTATGTGGTTTCAAAAATGCTGATTCCGCAAGGGAAGCATTCCATCACGTTCACGCTCATGCAGCAAGACCGCGTGCTCGCAAAATCGACCGTCGAAAAAAACGTGGAAAAACCGCTCGGCGTACACACCCACTTTTGGAGCATCCAAGCGCTCAAACTGGAAACCTGGGACCCCATTGAACTCCAAATTCTCCTCGAGGGAAAACAGATTTTTATAAAAAGACTTCCTGTCGTTAAAGTGCAGCAACACAGTGTGGAAAAACCGGAAAAAGACGGTTAAACTTGATTAAATAAAGGGCAAACCTTATTCTCCGAGCATGCTCGATCCCAAGTTCATCATTCAAAACCCCGATACCGTGCGTGAAGCGGCGCGAAAAAAACATGTGAATTTTGACGTGGACCATTTTATTGAACTCGATGAAAAACGTCGTGCGCTCCAAAGTGAATTCGATGCCCTTCGCGCTGAGAAAAACGCCGCAAACGAAAAAATCCAGAAACTGAAAGGTGATGAAAAGAAAGCGGCGATTGAAAATATGCGCGCGCAAGGAGATGAAGAAAAAAAACTCGCCGAAAACTTGGCTCGCATAGAAGCCGAATGGCGCGGAGTGCTTCTTCGTGCACCGGGACTCATATCGCCGGAAACGCCCGAAGGAAAAGATGACACGGAAAATGTGGAACTCTACAAATGGGGCGAACTCCCGAAATTCGATTTCGAAATCAAAGACCACATGGCTTTGGGAAAAGCCTTGGACATTATTGACATGGAACGCGGAGTAAAAATCGGCGGTAGTCGCAGTTACTTTTTGAAAGGCGATGGCATGCTGCTGGAACTTGCGGTTTTACAATTCACGTTAAACAAACTGGTTGCGAAAGGATTTACACCTTTCTTGCCTCCCCTCCTCGTCAATCGTGAAGCGATGGAAGGCACGAGTTACTTCCCCGGCGGTGAAGAACAAGCCTACGCGCTCGGTGTGAAACGTCCGGAAATGGAGCACATTGAAAGTGATGAAAAATATCTCATTGGAACCAGTGAAGTTTCCGTGGCTTCTTATCATGCCGATGAAATGTTGCGTGAAGACGAGCTTCCCAAATTGTACGCGGGTTATTCGAATTGTTTCCGTCGCGAAGCCGGCACTTATGGAAAAGACACGCACGGACTCTATCGCATTCATCAATTTCAAAAAGTGGAACAAGTGGTGCTCTGCCGCGCCGACATGGCGGAAGACAAACGCATCCACGAAATGCTGCTCAAAAATGCCGAAGAGGTTTTGCAAGATTTGAAACTTCCCTACCGCGTGGTGGCTGTGTGCGGCGGCGACATGGGCCTCGGACAGTACTACAAAAACGACATCGAAACATGGATGCCCTCCCGCAAAAGTTACGGCGAAACGCACTCATGCTCAACCTTCCTAGACTTCCAATCCCGCCGTCTGAACATCCGCTACAAAGACAAAGACGGCAAAACCCAATTCGTGCACACGCTCAACAACACCTGCATCGCCTCTCCGCGCATTTTAATTCCGATTTTGGAAATCTACCAAAACGCCGACGGCACCGTGACAGTACCGGAAGTGCTGAGACCCTACATGAGCGGAAAAGCACGCATTGAGGTTTAAGGTTCTTGTACAGATCGTTTAATGAGGTATACTCGGCTCTTAACTTTGCTATGAGAGAAGCCGATGTGCGTTTCAATTTGAGTCTGGCCGGAGAACTCCTG
>MFXB01000074.1 GCA_001787475.1 Candidatus Peregrinibacteria bacterium RIFCSPLOWO2_01_FULL_48_20 | reverse complement strand
TTTTCAGCTCTGCTTTTTCCGCTTCTGTTTTTCCTTCCTTTCCCATCTCCTGATCAATTTCTTTGATTCGATCTTCTTTGGGTTCCATTTTTTCTCCCTCCGTTTGCAAAATCATCTTCAAATCCATATTCGCACTTCTGAGGTGTGCGTCTTCATAGTTTTCCGCCGCCGGCGTTTCTCCTGCTCCCATACTTAAATGATGAAAATATTGCCGGCTTCCTCGAGGCGGCTTTTTGCAGTGTTCAAAGACTGGACCAAGCTTTTGACTTGGTAAGTTGGCTCTTGGCTGAGCTTCATCAGGTTCACGATTTCGCGGATTTCCCCCAAAAGAATGACGGCGTTTTGATCGGCTTTACCTTTCATTTCCGGGGACAGAGCTTCATAAACGGCCACATTGAGAAGGCTGCTCGGTTGGTACAAGTTGATGCTTCCATCCTCCACCTTTTGCATCAGTTGGTTCAAAAGAGTCTGATCCTCCGGGCTGAAACCGCTTTGATCTTTCAAAGGTTGATTAATCATACTTTGCACGGCGGGATCAATCGGAAGATTGTCCGTTTTGGGGTCGTAAAGTGGATTCAGATCGGCCATACATTAATTTAATCTATAAATTATAGCAGAAATCCGGTAAATTGGGAAGCATGAAAAGAGAAGAAGCCAAGCGTCGGATTCAGCAGCTTCGCGAAGAAATTCTCAGGCGAAACTATGAGTATTTTGTCCTCGATCAGTCTCAGGTTTCGGAAGCGGTGCGCGATTCGCTGAAAAAGGAGCTCATTGCCCTGGAAACCGAGTTTCCAGAGTTTATTACGCCCGATTCTCCCACTCGGCGTGTGGGGAGCGTACTTTCGGGTAAATTCCCCAAGGTGAAGCACAAAAGTCGCAAATGGAGCCTTTCGGACGTTTTTTCGATGGAAGAACTGAAAGATTGGGAGGAACGGGTTCTGAAGGCGGTGGGAAAATGTCAATTTGTAACAGAACTCAAGCTCGACGGACTCAACATCACGCTGTGGTACGAAAAAGGACTTTTGGTGAAAGCTCTCACGCGGGGGGACGGGACGGTCGGGGAGGACGTAACGCACACGGTACGTACCATAAAAAATGTGCCTTTGCGCCTGTTTGAAGAAGTCGATTTGGAGGTTTCGGGCGAAGTGATTTTGTCTAAAAAAGCATTCGGGAATATGGAAGGTTTTGCAAACGCGCGCAATGCGGCAGCCGGCACGGTACGACAGCTGGATCCTTCGGTGACGGCGGAGCGCGACTTGGAAATGTATTGTTATCACCTTGGCGAACACTCGCCGCAGGCGAGTTCACAAAAAAAGAAGCTGTCCCTTCAGTCGGACATTTTGGAACGATTCAAAAAACTCGGTTTGCCCGTGAATAAAGAGTACGAAGTGCATGAGTCGGCGGCGGACAGCATTCATTATTTGGAAAAATGGGCAGAATGGCGCGAAAAATTGCCCTATGAAATCGACGGAGTGGTTTTCAAAGTGAATGAAAAAAATAAACAAGAGCTCATGGGTTTCACGGCCAAGTCGCCGCGTTACGCGGTGGCCTACAAATTTCCCGCCCAGCAAACCACCACGGTGGTGGAGGGAATCACCGTGCAAATCGGACGAACCGGTGCCGCAACGCCGGTGGCCGAACTGAGGCCGGTTTTGGTGGCGGGCTCCACGGTTTCTCGCGCCACCCTTCACAATGAAGATGAAATCAAACGCAAGGATGTGCGAGTGGGGGACACTGTCATCATTCAAAAAGCCGGCGATGTGATTCCGGAAGTGGTGGAAGTGCTGCCGGCACTGCGCCCCGCGCACAGCAAAGCCTTTGAGTTTCCGCGGGACTGTCCCAGCTGCGGTTCACCGCTCAGCCGCATCGACTTCGAAGCGGTGCGTCGTTGCACAAACATGGAATGTCCCGGCCGCCAACGCGAATCATTTTTGCATTTCGTTTCGCGCGGGGCCCTCGACGTCGATACTCTCGGCGAAAAAGTGGTGGATGGTCTTCTCGAATTCGGTTTCATCAAAGATCCCGCCGATTTTTTCACACTCACCAAGGAACAACTCTTGGAACTCCCGCTCTTCAAAGAAAAAAAAGCGCAAAACGTCCTCGACTCCATCGATTCCCGCCGCACGGTTCCTTTGGAGCGCTTTCTCTACGGTCTCGGCATCCGTTTTGTCGGCGAACAAGTGGCCAAGCTGTTGTCCCAATGTTTACAAGAGCAATCCACCGATTCCAACCCAAGTCCTAAACTTATTTTAAAACTTTTAAAAAATTCCACACGGGAAGATTTGGAAACGATTGAAGGTTTCGGAGAACGGATCGCGGAGAGCATCATTCAATGGATTCAAGTGCCGTACAACCAAAAACTCCTCGAAAAATTTGAAACCGTCGGCCTCAAGCTCCTATGGCCGCCCCAAAAGAAAATCATTACCGGTCTTGCGGGCAAAACGTTTGTCATCACCGGAACTTTATCCCGCCCCCGCGAAGAATTTAAAACCTTGATTGAAAACGCCGGCGGCCACGTTTCCGGCTCTGTCAGCAAAAAAACCGACTACATCCTTGCCGGTGAAGAAGCCGGCGGCAAACTCGATAAAGCGAAAGAGCTTGGCCTAAAAGTCATAGGCGAAACCGAATTTTTTCAATTGCTATAATTATGATTTGCATGTAATCATCTAATTATGGCTTACGCAAGTGATCTTCTGGATTACATGGAAAGGCTCGGCGACGCAAAACCGGACACTGTTTTGGCTGATCCTGAATTCACAAAACGTGCGCTTTCCGAGCAATCACCTGTCGGTTTAGTTGCAATCGTTGCCAGAGAAGTTCCTCGCGAAGCACTGGATGACCTGATTGCAGACCTATCAACTTTTGAACGTGCAAGAATATTTTCGGTTCTCGGAGAAACAGCTAAAGCGGACGCAATGTACAAAAAAGTTTTGGCGGAATCTAACGATACAGGTATTAGAGGGAAAACTTTGGCAAACATGGGCATCTTACACTCTGGGGAACCGAATTCCCAGATTTTTTTTAGACGTGCAATTGAAGAAGAAGGATACTATAAGGCCTACGGTCAATGGGCATCCGTAATGTCCGTCCAAGGAGCTGTTCAGGAAGCACTGAGACTTGCATATATGGGTCTGTCGTACGGAGATAACAATTCATTGAGTATTCTATTGGTGCATCTTGACGATCTGGAAGATCCCCAACCGGAGGCAAGAGCGCCACAAAACGTATCCACTCTTGAAAAAATTCAAAGGAATATCAGAGAGATGATGGGTTGGAAAAAAAATGACGATCCGCAAGCAATCAGAAGAAGGAAGTTGGCAGAACTCGCGCGTTTGGCAAGTGCACAGGGAATGGACTTTGAAAAAGTAGATAGAGAATTCTACGCCTCACAAATAGTGGCAAATGCTGATAATCCAAAGAATAGATTGAGCTCGTTTATGAAAATGTATAGGAGCACTACGGCACAACAAAAAGAAGACTTTTTCGGAGAATCCCCCATTGACGGAACTTTTGCAGATTAGAAATTACCGATGTCGGTAGTTTTTCAGCTTGGAAATGGACAAGGAGTTTTGCACAACAAAATACAAGCGTTCAGTCCCCCTTACCTCCACCTCTGAACAAAAGAAAAGACCCTTTTTAGTGCCTTTTCTTGTAGCAAGTGCTGGAAACGTTGAGAATGATTAAATCCTACCAGGAATGGGCAGTAGAAGTAAACCTCTACAGCACCCTCTCCTGAATCACCTTCTTATATTTTTGATACAAAAACGAGCCGATGATGAGGAGCACACCCAAACAAATGAAGGCGATGATGCGGTAAATGGAAGAAAGATTTTCCATGTCGAGGAAAAAGACTTTCACCACCGTAATACCGAAGCCAAGAAGCCCGATGTAGCGATAGGTTTTCACCCGCCTCCAAATGCCGAGCACGAGGTAGAATATGGAATAGAGCGCCCATACAACGGAGAAGGTGGCATCTTTTGCTTGCACGATGTTGGAAAAAATCGCGCCGGTCAGTGCTTGCAGTTCGTAGAAAAAATGGACCTCCAAATTAAGCAGCCCCAAAATTAAGGCCGCTCCCACAAGTCGACAACCCATAATCCATTCGATTTCTTTTTTCATGAAACGGCAATAAAAATCCTTCACCAAGTAAACGGTCACCAAAGCCGCCAAAAATCCCAGGACCACGGTTAAATGGAATCCATTGTGAGGGAAAACTCCGGCTTCAAACAAGTCAAAGGCGCTTTCGGAAAGGTACAAAAGTCCGCTTCCAAACGTGAACAGCGCCAAATACTTCGAACTCTTGCGTGCCCATTTGAAGAACTGCCACATCAAGAAAATAGTGGCTACAAAAAGCAAAACCGCTTGTGCGACCGAGTAAGGGACCGAGTACAAAAATCCATACGCATGAGTCACTTGATCGATTTGCACGGAAATAAGTTCGATGCCGGTGATGTTGGCCAAGAAAAGAGCGGCGCTTCCGGCCCACAATTCTTTGTTTACTTGTTTTTGTCGTTTTTTGTAAAGCCAAGCGATTCCCGCATAAACGGCCGTCGCCGTTGCCAAAGCCAAAGTCCATTCATTGGCAATGGCCTTGGCTCCGTCAAAAACCGTCACAAAATCAAGATTTGAAATGTTGATCACCAAGCTCAGAAATCCCAAAGAGCCGAGTGCCATCGCAAAACGCCTCACCCAAACAAGTTGCAATTTAAAGCCGATCCAAAAGAGCAAAAACGTTTCAACGAGCAATCCCATGGTGAGAACAAATCCCTCCGCTTGAATTGGTAAAACGGTTGTGAGCGACGCCACGCCAAGCCCGAGCAAAGTGTAGGTAAGCGCTCTGTCTTTTCGATTTCGCATAGTCGCCAAAAACGTTTCAAAAAAGAACAAGGCGGAAAGTACGCAAATTCCAATCGTCAAATTTCTGACGTTTCCTTCCAAGAGTTGATAGAGGTAGTAATAACTGAAAAGTCCGTTGAACAAAATAAGGAAAAGAGACCACGAATCGGTCGCCTTTTTCTTGATTAAATTGCCGTAACACGGCAACAAACTGAAGACCACAAAAAATCCGCCCAAAAGAGCTAAAGATTCTTTGAGTTCCAATTT
>MFXB01000073.1:4776-6825 GCA_001787475.1 Candidatus Peregrinibacteria bacterium RIFCSPLOWO2_01_FULL_48_20 | reverse complement strand
AAGTCCAGCCATATTGAGAATATTCCGAAAAGTGCCTGGAGTAAGTTCTTTATGTGCCGGAACGATTACAATTTCTTGATGATTACTTCGGAAGCGTTTCAATTTTATGTGGCTGCCTTTTTGTGAGGTCTCAGAGAATCCGATTTTTGATAAAAGCTTCGTCATTTCTTTTCCAGAAATAGAACGGAAAAACTTAGGCATAATTTTTTTCAGGAAGGTCAATTGCTACTACCATTTGATTGTTCGTCGGAACACTTTCTTCTTCCTCCTCCAAGTACAACTCAATGGCTTCTTGAATATTCTTTTTGGCATCTTCCAGGGTATCTCCCTCGGAGAAACAACCTGGCAAAGCAGGTACCAAGACGGAAAAGCGCCCACCTTTTTCTTGCGTAAAAATAGTTAGAAAAGACATAAAGTTATTTTGACAGTTTCATTCTATCATAGATTAGCTCTTTCACCATGCCTTTGTTATAATCCGGTCACATTACATTTTTTCCATGCATAAAATTCATCAATTTTTTCAAATGGTCTTTGTAAAAACCAAAGATGCATTTTCCAGCTATCCACTCAGCATGCTTCTGATTCTGGCCGGCTTCGGTTTGGGGCAGTATATGATTTGGACGGATTTCTACGACACCCCGCTTGAAGAAACTTTGCTGCGTGTTCAAATGACCATTTGGATTACTTTGCCGCTTTTTACGGCGATTCAACTGTTTCATTTGCGGAAGTGGACGCTTTTGTTGGCGGCTCTGCTCGGCGTGACTTTTTACTGGCTGCAAATGGATGTTTATACTTCCGTTACCGCAGAGCGCACCATGCTCTGGGGGCTCGCTTTTTACGCCGCTTTGCTGTTTTTGCCACGATGGAAAAAGGATCCCAACAACGGGTTTTGGGTTTATGTGGAGCGGCTCGCTTTCATCCTCGCGCTGGCGCTTTTGTGCACGCTTATTTTGACGGCTTCCTTACAGCTCGCGCTCTTTTCGATCCGCGTGCTCTTTGAAGTGAATTTCGATTATCGATGGGAAGAAACGATTTGGATGTTCGGTTTTCTCATTTTTCTTCCCGTTTTCGCGCACGTCGGTTTGCCGAGTCGGTACCGAGAGTTTGAATCCGTGCACGACTATCCGAGCTTTGTGAAACCCATCGCGTACTACCTTTTACTGCCGATTTCATTTTTGTACCTTGGCATTTTGGGTGTTTATGTCGCGCAAATTTTGATCACGCGAGAGTGGCCTTCCGGACAGGTGGCTTATCCGGTCTTGTATCTTTCCATGGTGATTTTCGCCACCTACTTTCTCTCGTATCCTTGGCAAAAGCCGTGGCTCAAGTGGGGCTTTGCCATATTGCTTCCGTTTTTGGGCGTTTATTTTATTGCGCTCTATCAAAGAATTGCGCAGTACGGGCTCACGGAAATGCGTTATTTGGGAGTGCTGTTCGGTTTGGTTTTGACCGGTCTTTGTTTTTATTATCTTCGCTCGAAAGAGAAGCGACTTCAGCTTGCTTTTTTGACGATCGCCCTCACCGCTTTTGTATTTTCGTTCGGGCCTTGGGGAGTTTTTGATCTCGCTGTGCGAAGTCAAGTGGCTCGGCTGGAAATGTTGCTCACGGAAATCGGAGCACTTCAAGACGGGAAAATTCAAGAAGTTGCCGCCGATTCGGTGACCGATGCGACCGTGGTGGAAATCAGCGGCGTGGTGGAGTATTTGGCTTCGCGTGATCGTTTGGATGAAGTGGAAGAGTGGGGAGACATTCGGCTTGGCACTGAGAATCAGCCGGACGTGGATGTGCGAACTTCATTTATGGAGCAGATGGGGCTGGAATTCAACACCTGGTGGGGCGGGCACTATGAAGATCCTTTGTATTTTCAGTATGGAGCACAGTGGCCTCTTGTTTATGACGTTGCCGGCTACGATGCGCTGCTGACTTTTGATCAGAATTTTGATGATTATGGATATAAGGCCGATCCCGCGACTTATTCGTTCAATTCCGAGGAGGATAATATTACGGTGTTTTTGGATGAAAGCGGCATCTTAACCGTGACTTATCTGG
>MFXB01000073.1:0-4758 GCA_001787475.1 Candidatus Peregrinibacteria bacterium RIFCSPLOWO2_01_FULL_48_20 | reverse complement strand
AACCGTGACTTATCTGGAATCGACCGTGACCTTACCTTTGCTCGACTTGCATGAAAAATTTAATGCCGATGGGAAATTGGATAAATTCGCTTATGAGTCCGAGGAACTTTCTTTGGGCGCGGAAAACGCAAAAATGCGTGTAAAAATCTATATTGAAAATATGGATGGCTCGTTTACCAACAGTGAGGAGACTGAGCTTTCCCGCATGTACGTGCGTGGGCAAGTTTTGCTCGATGTGAAGTAGCTATTCGTTGAGTTTGAGTTCAGCAAAAATTCCCCAGTGATCTGCGGAGGTTTTTGCCGTTCGGCCGAAAGAGAGGGTTTCCCAATCGGGGGTGGTGAGGACATAGTCGATGGGGAGGCGGAAAAGAAAGTTGTGGGCGTGCCAAGTGGGGACGAGACCGAAGCCGAGGCGAGCGTCAGCGAGATCGGAATCTTCGAGCAGTTCTTGAAAGTAAGGAGACCAGGGGGCGCTGTTGAAATCGCCCACCACGAGCGTGGGAAGCGTGCCGGATTTTACATAAGTAACAATATCCGCAAATTGAGCGTTGCGTTCGGCGGCGTAGCCTTCGGTGATTGGGGCGAAGGGGTGAACGGCGAGCACGCGATAGTTTTGGGAATTTGGGATGAACTCCAGTCCAAACTTGGAACCGAGCGGAATCTCCTCAAAATTTCCGGGAACTTTACTGCCGAGGAGTATGCCATGTACGCCGGTTTCAGACGTGAGATAGATGTTTGGGTAAGCTGCCGCGAAATCCGGAAGGGAGCTTCGCCACTTTGGACCGGCTTCGTGGATCACAAAAATGTCCGGAGCCTTATCGACAAGGATGGTTTGGACTTCATCAAAGTTGTCGTTCGTGAAGTAAAAGTTTTGGCTGAGGATGGAGAGCGTGGGTTCCTCCAACGCCTGTGCGGTAGGGAATGCGCTCAGGTACGGAGCAAAACTCGCGAGGTTTATACTCAAAAGCGTCACTAAAATGAGAACGGACTTCCATGCCCTCAAAGGCAGCGCGAACAGAATGAGAAGAATTGCCGTGAGCACGTAGTAAACGCTGTAGTGCGTGAAGAGTTCAAAAAACCACCACCATTTTCCCAAGATCAAAAAGAGCTGCAGAAGGAGGAGCCCCGCAACCGCGCAAGTCAAAAAACGTTTCATGCCAAAACTCTAGCAAATTCATCCAGACGATTAAAGGTCGCATTGTAAACACGTTGTATTTGGTGCGTTTGTTCCAAATCCAATTCCAAGCTGCCTTCCGCCCGGTTGATTTCAATGCCGTGGGGGACAAACTCCAGGCCCACCACATGGATGCCTTCTTCGGGGCGGCCGTACATGGCCGTAATGCCGTTGTCGCCTTTGAGATGGCCGGTTCCGTCTTCAACCAAGTAGCCGTGCTGTATAAAAGTTCCACGAACCGTTTCAATAATCGGAAGTGAGGCCGCCCGATGATCGTTGTGAATTAGGATCAGGTCGGGCAAGCCTGTTCCTTGAGCCAAAGAGCCACGCGGCATTTCTTCTCCCAAAACGTAGGCGCCCGCGTATCTTCCCTCGGTCAATTTTTTAGGCCGACTTGTCAGGAACGTATGTAGGCCGAGTACAATGGCAATGCCGAAACGGTCGCGAGTTTTATTGATCGCTTCTTTCAGGGCGGCATGGTAGGGATTGTAGGATGTCTCCACAATTTCTTCAAATTCTTTCCGGGTGTAGGGCCTTTTTAACAGATCTTCTATTGCGGTTTCGTCCCTGGCGACGCTTGCTCTCCAAATGAGACCGTGGGCGTTGGGTCCTTCGGGAGCTCCATCTACGGACAAGGCATCCACATCATTGGGTGCGCGATTGGGATCGCAAAATACTCGAGGCAAGGTGGTCCACACTTTGCTGTCTCCTCTCTCGTGGAAAGGAGTCATAAACGGTACCGCATGATCCACACCGATGTTTAAGGTTCTGAGCGCCGCCGCGCTTTCAAAGCGGAACACTTTCTTTATGGCCTCCGGAAGGTTGTCAAAACTTATGTCGCGGTCGACAGCGCTGTGGGGCATGTCCAAGATGAGCGGTGTTTCGCCGGGTTCGTAGTGTACAAAATGAGAAACTTTCATAAAATTGGTTTAGGAGGGCGAGTGTACAAGCTTCGCTTCCTTTTTTCAAGCTTTCCTGATAGGATGGGGTCCGATTTTAAGGTTTCCTATGGTTCGTAGACGAACAGCTCGCAGAACAACAAGTCGCAGGAAGAAAATTCCCCTACTCAATTTTGAGGTTGAGGGTCACATTATGCGGGAGATTTGGGCGGTTTTGTATCTGGCTCTGGCCGCTTTAACGTGGCTGTCCCTTAATCAGCAGTTGGGCGTTATTGGAGAACTCTGGGTGGCCGGGCTGAAGCCGGTGTTTGGGGTGGGAATGGAAGCGGTGCCCGTTGCACTTACGTTTATGGGATTTTCGGTTTTTCTTTCGAAGAAAATCAATTGGGGATTGGCGCGGCTTACGGGAATGTTCTTTATTACGGTTTCTTTGCTCGGATTTGTGCACATGGGAGTTCCCGAGGCCGATTTGCTTGAGGTTGCTCAGCGCGGAGAAGCGGGAGGTTACATCGGTTTTGTTTCGAGTTTTATTTTTACGGCGGCCTTCGGGCGCATTGGCGCTTACGTCCTTTTGACGGCCACTTTTTTGATTGGAATTTTGCTCACGTTGCAGATTAGTTTGGGCACGATTATGCGACTCATCACGCCGACACCCAAAATGATGAAGAAAGTGATTGAAGTGGCTACGCCGGAGTTCAATCTTACTCACGAAAGCAGTGTCGAGGATGAGCTGAAAATTGTGTCGCCGCCACTTGCTGAAAGCGAGCATAGAAAAGAAGAGGAGTTGTTCAGCATGACTTTAAAAGAGCTTAGTTTGAAGGAGGTGGAGGACAGGGCCGCGCAAGAAGAAGATGAAGACGTCGAGGATGAGCTCGTGGTGGTGGATGAAAAGGGGGAGGAAGAGCCGCAAGAAGTTGAATGGGCCTATCCGCCTTTGGACCTTTTGGAGATTGGGAGGGACAGCATTGAAATCAATGAGACCGATTTGAAGCGCAAGGCGGACCTCATTAAAACGAAACTTGAGCAATTCGGCATTGATGTGAGCATGCACGAAGTTCACGTGGGCCCGACCGTTGTGCAGTACACGCTGCGACCGGCGGACGGAGTGAAGCTTTCCAAAATCACGTCGCTGAAGAACGATATTGCTTTGGCTTTGGCGGCGCCGGCCGTTCGTATTGAAGCGCCCATTCCCGGAAAATCGCTGGTGGGAATTGAAATTCCGAGTGCGGTGCGCTCCACTGTGCACATGCGCGAGATGATGGAGGCCGAGGTTTATATGAAGGAGAGTTCCAAAATTAAAATCGCTCTTGGCCGTGATGTCTCCGGAAAGCCCATGGTGGCGGATCTTTCCAAAATGCCGCATCTCCTTATTGCGGGAGCAACTGGAAGCGGAAAATCCGTGGGACTCAACAGCTTCCTTGTTTCCTTCCTCTACAACAACTCGCCCAAAGAGCTCAAATTCATCATGATCGATCCCAAGCGAGTGGAACTTTCCACCTACAACGGTTTGCCACATTTATTGACGCCGGTGATCACCGATCCCGAGAAAGCGGCTACGGCGCTGCGTTGGGCGGTGGCGGAAATGAATCGTCGTTACAAAGTGTGCGCGGAGGCTGGACATCGCAATATTTACGATTACAACGCCGACAAAAAAACCGCCGAGAAAATGCCGAAAATTGTGATTGTGATCGACGAGTTGGCCGACCTTATGATGCAAGCACAAAAAGAAGTGGAAGCCTCCATTTGCCGCATTGCTCAGATGGCGCGAGCCGTGGGGATGCACCTTATTGTGGCGACGCAACGTCCGTCCGTGGATGTGATTACCGGTCTTATTAAAGCCAACATTCCCACGCGCATCGCTTTCACCGTGGCTTCTTCCGTGGACTCCCGCACCATTCTCGACACCAACGGCGCTGAGGACTTATTGGGTTCTGGGGACATGTTGTATTTGTCGGGGACCATGGCTAAGCCCGTGCGTATTCAGGGAATTTATGTTTCCTCCAAGGAGATTGAGAAGGTGACGAACCGCCTCAAGCTCACTCATGAACCACACTATGTGCATGACATTACTTCCAAAGAAACCGCTCAAACTCGCGTTCAAGGCGTGCCCGACGTTCCCGCCGAGTCCAAATCCGATGAGGAGCTCGTACAGCTGGCTCTTGAATGTTTGAAACGGAATCGCAAGGCGGCTTCCACCTCCTCGTTGCAGCGCTATTTGCGCATCGGCTACTCAAGGGCTGCTCGAATTATTGATCTTTTGGAACAGGCCGGCGTTGTGGGTCCCGCTCAGGGGAGTAAGCCGAGGGAGGTGAGGATGGGAGAGGACTAAAACCTTGTAGTCACAATTCCCGTGTGCTAAATTGCTAATGCCCCCTTCAGCAAGATAGAAAAGTGAGTACACACTTGCGGGTTCCTCTCATTTATGGGACGCACACCTGTCCAGCTATGTAGTTCTGGGGTTGGGACCTTTGAAAAGTTGACCTACTAGAACGCGAATGCGGAGTACAAAGCGAAAAGAAAAATTAAGAGAATTTCATGTCCACCTAATTCGGTCGAAAGGCATGCCCTCACTAAATAGATCCATGCTATAGCTGGATCTTTTTTAGTTTACTTTCGTGATCTGCAAAGTCGTGCCCGGGCAAAGATTCTTCAGGTTTGAGTCTTGATTTTATATAACGGGTTCCG
>MFXB01000072.1:491-17081 GCA_001787475.1 Candidatus Peregrinibacteria bacterium RIFCSPLOWO2_01_FULL_48_20 | reverse complement strand
TCTAAAAAGCGTTCTCAGCTAAGCTACCCAAGCTCTTTGAAAACGTGGGGATGTACAGGCTTTGACAGAAAGATTTTGAAGTCTGAAGCCGGCTTTCAGGTGATTGCTTGGTCTCACCTTAATCCGTCCAAGCAAATTAAGTGCTAATACCACTGCAAAGATTCTTGAGGATGCCCGACGTTTACGTTTGGCTCCCGCTTTCGCTCCGGCGTTTGCGTAGAGAATCTTGTATCGCCTTTTTGCGCGATACCGTTCCTTAACCGACGCCTTGTGGGTTAAAAGAGCGTAATAGCCGAGGCTCAGGGAAACTCCCGCTTGTGTTCCGGGGGCGTACCGAAATTTCGAAGACACGACTGCGGTGCTTTTGTTCACTTTTTATACTGCGGTCGTAAACAAAGCGGACTATGAAAGTAAAAGGTTTTACACTTCCTTTTTGGACGCGGGTTCGATTCCCGCCATCTCCACCATTATTTCAATCCGTTCTCAAGCTTTTGAATCAGTCTCCAGGTTTTTTCACCTATCGACTCCATGGTTTTCCATCCTGCTCGATAGCAAAAGATATTGGTAGCAAGGTTCTCGCCAATTTTTGACCGAGTATCGGCCGAAAGCCCTAGAGCCTTGCCTGTGGGCAAGCCTTGGTAAACATCTAGCATTGCGTGGATAGTCCCGTCCTGGAGGCGTGCATTCAGAGGGCCTTCGTCGACTGCGTTGCCGTCACTTGTGTTTAAGAAGTATGCACATGGCTTCAACCTTTTCATCAGAGCTTCACCCACTAAGCCTTGCGCTTTGTGAGGGGCAACGGTGATGCTGACCACATCAGCTTCTTCAAACAACGTGGTTAAGTTGGTGGCTTCAAAACGTGCATCAAAAGTGTTGGGAGAAGCGTACGTCACTTTCATTCCTAGACGTTGTGCGATTTCGGCGGTTCGGGTTCCAATCCTACCCAGGCCGACTACGCCGAAGGTTTTACCGTTCATGGAGTCCCCAATGTGTTTCATGACCCCCCAGTCGATGATCTGTTCAGGGCTAAGCCCATCCAATTCCCTGGCGTGCCTCTGGGCGTCACAGACGACGAAACTGTCCTTGTCAGATTGAATGGCGGCCTTGTCGGCTAAAATGATCATGCCAAATCCGTCTTGCAGAATGGTTTCCAGGGCAGCGCCTTCGGGGAGATCATCCATAATGTAGATTTTTTTGCCTCTCAATAATCTTTCGGGAATCACCTCCTCCGGTTTTTTGTCGCCATGGATCATCGCAGCATAAGCATCCGCACTTCGGCCCAATTTATGAAAGTGGTGACTGAATCGACCTCGGCGAGTGTTTTTCTCGTTTTTCAGGAATCCTCTTAATCTTCCGAAGAGTTCGCCGAGTACGCCCAAGATCATATCACTTCCCGTGTAAGCCTTTTCCTTCGTGCCATGATTTCTTCTCATGAGTTCGACAAGCCCGCCAATATTTAGTTCGGCAACGGCGTCGGTTCCGTAGTCGGGGATGGAGTCCACATTGATTCCTGCATTTCTCGCCAACGTTACGTTCATCCGGTGTTCGAATTCGTGAGTCCAACAAATAATGCTTTTCATGCCGCCGCGCTTTATCCATGCCTTTAGCACTTCATCGGGAATTGCCGTCCAACAAGTGACCACGCCGTCCGCGTCCCTCGTTTGATTTAACATGAATTGCGCGGTGCGATTTCCACGCAAGTCCGCTTCTGTCCAGCACTGAATGTTACCAAGCGTTCTTAAGTGGGCGTCTGAAATTTTAGCAATACTTTCCGGAAGACTGGATGGCCACATTCTTATGTTTGCTTCGGAGTTGGGCTTGTAGTCACAGGGAACCGACCACGCCTTTTCGCCCTCTTGCCAGTGTAAGGGAACTTGTTCGATGTTTGCCTGGCCGATCTTCATGAGTCGAGACAAGCCCTCTACGTGTTCTGGATAAAAGATTACTGTATCTAGGACTTCAATGTGTTTGTAGCCGTCGGGAAGCATAGGTGGGTGGTTAGCGAACAATACAATAATATTCCAGGCCGTCAAGCAAGTATAGTTGTGCAAGTCAATTCTGAGGATGGTACTTGCAAAAACAGATTGAAAATGCTAAAATAAAGTGTCGATGAATCAAGTCAACATGAATCAAAAATTGCTCGAAAAGCTCGGTCTAAGCGTTAGAGAAGTGCCTATTTACTTGAAGCTACTAGAACTGGGATCCAGCCCTGCTAACACTTTAGCCAAACTTTTGGGGGAGAATCGCACGTCAGTTTATAGCCTTCTTCAGTCACTCCAAAAAAAAGGTTTTGTCTCTTACTCGTTCAAGCGTAATGTCAAAAATTTCTTTCCTGCGGATCCTGGCATCTTGATCGACCAGTTTGTTCATGCTGCAAAGAACCTCCAATTGCTTCTCCCTGAACTCCTAGCTGCTTTTAACAAAGCGACCAATAAGCCCAAAGTTACTTTTTATGAAGGTGTGAACGGGATCAAGCAGCTTTGCGAAACGCTACTCGAAGTTCCTGGGTCTACGCGACTTAGTTTTATGGGCATAGATCAGGCCATGATCCATCCTGATATTAAAGACTACTTTGAAACAGACTTCCTAAGCAGGAGGATTGATGCGGGAATAAAATATAGGGCCATTGTTACAGGAGAAATTCCTTTTGCATCCGACTACGAGAAAAGTCACGAAGCTCAATTGCGTGAACTTAAATGGGTGGATCCTAAAAAATTTCCAATGAATGTGGAGATCGACATCTATCCTTACAATAAAGTGGCCATATATTCCTACAACAAAGATGAAATGGTTGGAATTGTTGTTGAGCATGTGTCGTTTTACACCACTATGAAGTCTGTGTTCCAAATTGCCTGGACTGGAGTGAGGTGAGGGAGAATTTACGCACACTGTAGGGGGCTTGCTCTCGTGGTACAGCTTTAGACTTTTCATCGCACGTATCTTCGGCACCCAATCAAAGATAGTCTCAAAAAAGGTGTTCCAAGAAAAATCGCTTGAGTCCACCAAAGCGGGCGAAGCACGGAGTCCAGATCCTTATTTTGCCACTCTCGCTGGCAAAATGTTGACTTTTTATGCTAATGCTGGTAGCATTATGGTATGTATATACCACGGTCCATTTCGATAGATGAGCGCCTTGAAGAAGGCAAGGTTTTGCTTATTTACGGTCCCAGGCAATCCGGAAAAACTTCATTGGTTCAGAATTACCTTAACACCACACCTTTTAAGTATAAGTTCGTTCGTGGTGAATACTTGAATGTTCAAGAAACGCTCGGCTCTTTAGACGAACAGATTTTTCGAGATTTTGTAGAGGGAATTGAACTTTTGGTCGTGGATGAAGCTCAAGCTGTTCCGCACGTTGGGACGGCTCTTAAGCTTTTAATCGATACTTTTCCTAAGCTTCGAATCATTGCGACAGGGTCGGCTTCTTTTGAGCTGGCGGGACAAGTGGGCGAGCCTTTGGTTGGGCGTTATTCACAAGTCACACTGTTCCCCTTATGGGAACAGGAGTTGATCGAGGCGCATCAGCTCGACACAGCTTATCATCTGGAGAATTCGCTGAGATATGGACGTTACCCAGAGGTTTGGATACAAGAATCGTCACTCAAAAAGGAGGAACTTCTTTACGACATCGTGAATTCTTACTTGCTGAAGGATATTTTAAGCCTGGAGGACGTTAAAAGGCCCGCACTTTTACACCGCTTGCTGCAACTGCTCTCTCATCAGGTGGGGAGTGAGGTATCTGTTCACGAATTGGCGCAAAATTTAGGACTGGCTCGCGGTACAGTTGAACGCTATTTAGATCTTTTGGAAAAAACCTTCATTGTTTTTCCTTTGGCGGCTTACTCCACCAATCCTCGTAAAGAGATCGCTAAAAAGAAAAAATACTATTTTTACGACTTAGGCGTCAGAAACGGGCTCATTGGTAACTTCAACGAGCTCTCGCAGAGAGGTGACATCGGGGCTTTGTGGGAAAATTTTTGTATTTTGGAGCGCTTGAAAAAGAATAATTATAAAAATATTCATGCGGCGGTATTTTTTTGGCGAGCGGTGAGTGGAGGAGAGGTGGATTACGTCGAACTCAAAAACGACAAAGGATGCGGGTTTGAATTCAAGTGGTCGCCGAAAATTGTAAAAGCACCCGTGTCTTTCCGACATGATTATCCACAATTCTCTTGGGAGGTTGTGCACGGCAAAAACTACCGAGCTTTTGTGGTTTAGGGAACGGTTTTTGTGCTTCACAGGGCACTGCCGATGGAGTAAAGGCAAAAAAGTTGTAAAAAAGTTGTAAAATTATGCGAGTTGTCCTTGTGTAATGTTTTTTAAAGGTGTAATTTTGAAAAAATTTTTTAACAAAAAATTATGAAAATTGCACTGATTTGCGGGGGGCCGTCGCTGGAAAGGGGGATTTCACTCAATTCCGCGAGGAGTGTTCTAGATCATTTGGAGGGCGATGGAATTGAAATTGTGCCGATTTATTTTGATCACAAAAAAAGGGCTTACCACATTTCGCGGGCGCAACTTTACTCCAATACGCCGTCCGATTTCGATTTTAAGCTTCGGGAAACGGCCAAGTTTTTGAGTTCCACCGCATTGAAGAATTTGCTCAAAAGCGTGGACATAGCTTTTCCCGTGATGCATGGGCAGTTTGGGGAAGACGGGGGAATTCAGCGTTTGCTCGAACGCTATAAAGTGCCGTACACGGGATCTGGCGTGGAAGCGTGCAAGCGTTGTTTCGATAAATTTGAAGCGAATGAGTTTATTCGTAAAAATGGGTTTTATGCGCCACCTTCGATGGTGCTGAAAATTCATGAAAAAGATCATAAGGAGAAGATTAAGGATTTCTTTAAGATGCATGATTTGAAGCGGGCGGTGGTAAAACCCGCAACGGGAGGATCTAGCATCGGCGTTTTTTCCGTAAGCACGTCGGAGGAGGCACTGGATCGAGCGAAGAAATTGTTTGCCAAACGGATGGACACGCGTCTTGTGGTGGAACCGTTTTGTAAAGGAGTGGAATTCACAGTCATTATTTTGCAAAATCGTTTTGAAATGCCGGTTGCCATTTTGCCGACGGAAATTGAGACCGACTATACGGAAAACCAAATTTTTGATTTTCGAAAAAAGTATTTACCCAGTCGCCATGTGCGCTACCACTGTCCGCCGCGTTTTGACAACGAAACGATTGAAAAAATCCAAGTGCAGGCGGAACAACTTTTTGTGCTGCTCGGCATGCGCGATTTTGCGCGCTTCGACGGCTGGCTGCTCCCGGACGGGAAGCTTTGGTTCTCCGATTTCAATCCCATCAGCGGCATGGAGCAAAACAGTTTTCTTTTTCAACAGACTTCGCGTATCGGGTTCAGTCACATGGATTTGCTGCGCTTTGTGGTGAGGAACGCGGCGAGAAGGCACGGGCTTAAAATGCCGGAAATTGTGAGTGAGCAGGCGGTTGTGGAAAAAAGTGTGAACGTTTTGTTTGGGGGAGACACTTCTGAAAGGCAAGTTTCCCTCATGAGCGGGACAAACGCGTGGCTAAAGTTGAGACGATCAAAAAAGTATGACCCAAAGCCGTTTCTTTTAGATATCAAAGGAAGAGTTTGGGAACTTCCTTATGCTTTCACGCTCAATCACACGGTGGAAGATGTTTTAGAAAACTGCGAGAATGCTAAAAAGGGCGAAGATCGTTTAAAGTTTTTGGAAGAAAAAGTTCGACTGCGTTTGGCGCTTGGAAAAGGAGAGGCCAACGAATCGTTTTTTATCCCGAAGTCGATGGGCATCAATGAGTTTATCAAAAAAAGTTCTTTTGTGTTTTTGGGACTTCATGGAGGAATCGGGGAAAACGGGACTTTGCAAAAAGCGCTGCGCATAAATAACGTGAAATTCAACGGGCCGGGGGAAAAGGCGTCGCAAATTTGTATGGACAAGTGGGAGACGGGGAAAAAGCTCGCCGGTCTCGAAAAGTGGGGCGTTCACGTTGCGCCGAAAAACCCCGAACCACTTGAGTTTTTCGAAACATTTGCGGCTAAAGATTTCGATGCGTATTTTAAAAAACTTCAAAAAGAATTGTCTTCGCGAACGGTGATTGTGAAGCCGCAAGACGAAGGATGTTCGTCCGGAATCGTTCGTTTGTTCAACTCAAAAGACTTAAAAACCTACTTGGGGTTGGCGCTTAAAAAAGCGAATCACATTCCACCCAATACTTTTCGGAATCAGCGCGATATTGTGGAGATGCCGAACATGACGGGAAAGAATCTTTTGTTTGAACAGTTCATTGAAACGGACACGGTTCGCGTGAAGGGGAATCACCTCAAATGGAAACGTAAGCAAGGATGGATTGAAGTTACTGTGGCCGTTGTGCAAGAAAACGGAAAGCTACACGCGCTCAGCCCCAGCCTCACGGTGGCGGAAGGCGAAGTGCTTTCCGTGGAGGAAAAATTTCAAGGAGGAACAGGAATCAACATGACACCGCCGCCGGAAAAATTTGTGAAGCCGGCGATTCTTGCGCGAGCAAAAAAAGCCATTGAGATTGTGGCGGAAACGTTGGGAATTGAAGGCTATTGTCGTATGGACACCTTTCTAAATATCGACAGCGGGGATATTATTTTGATCGAAGTGAATACGCTTCCCGCGCTCACTCCGTCCACGGTGTTCTACCATCAGGCCTTGGCTGAAAAGCAGCCCATGTACCCGAAGCAACTTTTGGAAAAGCTCGTGGAAAATAAGGGATATTAAAATGGAATTCCCTGTACACATCAGCGAAAAGTTTTTGGAGAAAGCGCGAGCGCTCCATATTTTTGCCGAGGACATTGAAGAAAAATTTGTGCGTGGCAGCGGG
This sequence comes from Candidatus Peregrinibacteria bacterium RIFCSPLOWO2_01_FULL_48_20, assembly GCA_001787475.1. GTDB lineage: Bacteria > Patescibacteriota > Gracilibacteria > UBA1369 > 2-02-FULL-48-14 > 2-02-FULL-48-14. The sequence continues at coordinate 10,252 of MFXB01000072.1, read as the reverse complement.
GCGGGCGGGCAAAAAGTGAATAAAACGGCGAGTACGGTGTGGCTTAAACACTTGCCTACCGGCGTGGAAGTGAAATTTCAGGAACAGCGTGAACGTGAGGCAAACCGGAGTGGAGCTTATCGCCTATTGATTTTAAAAATTGAAGAACGGGTACTTGGCAAACAGTCCCAAATCGCTCAAAAAATCTTTAAACTGCGCAAACAAAAAAAACGACGCAGCCGAAAGGCCAAAGAAAAAATGCTGGAGGAAAAACATCGACGGTCTGAAATTAAAGCCGAACGCAAACGAGTTTTATGAATTACGAAAAGTCTTTTTATTTGATGGGGAAAAGGGGGAACAATGCTTTTTCGTATGAGCGGCGCGGTGATGAGCCGAGACTTTTTGTTCCTTCCGTAATCGACGGGTCTTTGGAGGATGTTCGTGTAGGAGAGGAGGTCGTTTTTGAGGACATGGATGGCGGCCTGATGCAATCGTGTAAAGGGTTAAAACATTTTGTGCGTAGCGTTTGGGAGGGCACCCCGCTTATTGTGGTGGACAATCACAATCACGTTTTTTATTTTTGGTATGAAGCGGTGATGAAGGGACTTTTGCGACGAGGGGCGACGCTTATTCACGTCGATCAACATAAAGATGCTCGTGAGCCGGAACAGTGGTTTGAATGGGGTGGTTTAGAGGATGTTTTCAAGTACACCAACGAAGTTTTGAACGTGGGGAATTATATTTTACCCGCACAGAAAGAGGGGCTGCTTGGCGAGCTTTGTTTCGTGACGGGTGAAGCTGATTTGGATGAGAAAACTTTTCTAAACGAAGCGGATAAAATTCTTAATATTGATTTGGATTTTTTCGCTCCCGGAATGGAATACATCGATTTTTTGAAGGCGCGCGCGTTTATTTTGGAACACGCGCGAACAGCGTCGCTCATCACGGTGGCGACCAGCCCTTTTTTCATTGAGCAAGAGCGGGCTACTTCTGTATTGAAGAAGCTTTTTCGATAAGTCCGGCACTGATCCAAAAAGGTGCCATAAAGAGCGGGAAGAGAAGACTGTTCACAAAGATCGAATGGACAAAGAGTCCGCAAAGACCTGCCAGAAATCCTAAGGAAAAGCCTTTTTTACGATTCTTGAACGCTTGGATGGCGAGGAGGACGTAGAGGCTTATAAATGGGAAGAAGCCCAGAATTCCGGTGGTGGCGAGAATGTTCAAAAGACTGGAGTCGCTGCCGCTTGCCGAGTGGATTTCGAGGTCATCCAAAGTGCCGAGCTGCAGGGCGGCGAATTTGTAACGATTGTAGCCGTGGCCGAGCAGCGGTTTTTCTTTAAAAAGTTCCCACGCTTCGTCCCAAGAGGCGAAACGGAGGCGCGCGGAGGCATCGGGGATGGTGTAGGTTTCGGTGAAAAAAGACCGGGCGTTTTCGTACAAACTCACGAAGCGATCTTGGACCGAAGGAAGAACGGCGACCAGTAAAATCAAGCCGATTCCGAATGCGGCCAAAAGTTTGATCGAGCGAAAAAATCCAAACACAAAAAGAGCGATCAAAAAAGCAAGGTAAGCGCTGCGCGAAAGTGTGAGCACTAGTGCGATGCTGACGAGACCGACAAGGGGGAACAAAAACTTTCTCAAGGATTTTTTGTCCAAGGCGATGCCCAAAAAAAGAGGAATAATGAAGGCGAACAATCCCCCCACAAAGTTTGGATCGAACCACGTGGAGAGCAAGCGATTTTGATGCGGATCCCAACCGAGATCCTCAAAAGCGGTGAAGTCCGGCTGAATTTTTAGTTGGATAAAGCCGGTCAGAGCAAGGAGCAGAGTGAAGAGAGCGAGAGCCCAAAAGGTTTGCCGTTTTTCGTTTGGTTTTTGGTTCGCGACAATCACGGAGAGAGCATAAAAACTCACAAAACGGACCCCGTAAAATGCCGAGCTTAAAAAACCGGTCGTTGTCATTTCCGCCGAGTTGAGCAAGAGAGAGGCCAGACCCAGGCCGGCAAAAAGGGTGGCGGGGAAAGCGGTTTGCGGGAGGTGAATTTTTTGTTTGCGGAGTAGCTTGACGGCCAACCACGTTGCCACAAAGATCGGCACAAAAAGATCCAAGAGCAAGTAGCCGTGAAAACGGTAAAGCTCGGCGATGAGGGCGAAGATCAAGGTCGCAGCGATGCCAAGGGAAGAGAAAGATGGGGTTTTCATTGGAAGCATTGTACCATTAGTCCATGAAAATTCTGATTGCCACTAAAAATTCCGGTAAGTTCGCTGAAATTCGAGAGATGTTGAGTGGACTCAAGGCGGAGTTTGTTTCTTTGGACGACCTGAAAATCACAGAAGATTTTCCGGAACACGGGGAGAGTTTTGAAGAAAATGCTCTTGGGAAGGCGCGCTTTTATTCGGCATTGTGTGCTCAAACTGCCGCTAACGCAGCAGTGGTAGCCGATGACAGTGGTATTTTTGTGGAAACGCTGGGCGATGAGTTGGGTTTGAAAACGCGCCGATGGGGAGCCGGCCACGAAGCTACGGACGAAGAATGGCTCGCGCATTTTATGGGGAGAATGGCGAAGGAGAAAAATCGGAAAGCAAAATTTGTTTGCGCGGCGGCTTACGTGAACGGCAATGAAGAAAAAATCTTTCTTGGTGAAACGGAAGGTGTCATTACAGAGTCGGTGGAAGCGCCCGTGAAAGCCGGCATTCCTTTGTCATCCGTCTTCAAACCCGACGGGTACGAAAAAGTTTTCGCCGCACTTTCACTCGCCGAAAAAAACGAACTCAGTCACCGTGGGAAGGCTTTTAGTAAAGTGCGGGACTTTCTTAGAGGCCTTCTTTTGTGAAGCTGTCCGCGTAGCCCTTGAGAGTGTTGGGCAGAATGTCCACCGCAAAATTTGTAAGGCACTCTTCGTTCGGAACCGTGAAACATTCTTCGCCGGGAGTTCCAAAAGGGTAGCAAACGCCCTCTAAATTTTGGAAGGGTGCGGGAAAATTTTCATCCAAACATTCCGCATGCACTTCCTGCCAACTGAGGAAGGTCGCGCTTTCATTAATGTCTTGAATATTGAAATGAGTTTCAAGTCGATAGAGAAACTCGTCTCTCGTGAAGCCGCAAAAGCCCGCTTCGTTGGCCGCATCGTAGAGCAGACTTATTGTGGGCGGCCTGTGATGAATGACTTTGTCGATGCACTCGGAGGAATCCGGAGCGGCGCAAATTTCGTGGGCTCTCAGATGCAAAGCCGAGGATACTTTTTCATGGAAATAATTAAGGAGGAAGTGGTCGTTGGGAGCCTTGTAGGGCGGATCGTTCGCCAGGTCAATCATCTCGCGTACGATTCCATGACCAAGTATCATTCCTGCCGTGAGAAACATCACCTGACTAAAAAATGGCACTCGGTTCCGTTGTTCCAAATCGGACGGAGGTCTTTGGGAGTTCATTAGAGAGCCTTAAAAGCGCTGTGACCCCTCGGAATTGCCGGAAGAAGCTGCCACGCATCTTGCTCCACGGCTTCCGGGAGAATCGCAGTTACAAAAGCATTGAGACATCTTCCATCCGGTGAAAGTGGGGTGTGATCCAGAACGATTTCGTCGGGAGTGGTGGGACATTCGATTGTGGTTTCCGTGGGGCAGGTTTCCATTTTCCGAGCATCTTCCCAAGCATTGTCTGCGGCACGATCCACGTTGGCGTAGTAAGCGTTAACGGCACGCTGAAAATCATCATATTCGTACCCACAGCTGTTCACCGCGCCCGACTCGCGGCGGATGGTGTCCACCCCAAAACCACGCTCGACAATGGTCCAGCGTAACCGATCTACTGTTTCCAAGCAATCAACAGGTACGATAAGGTCATGAAGATCTGTTACAGTCGACAAGTCTTCAGGAACTTTACAAAAAGTATTAGTGTTTGCGTCCAAGATCTCGAGAGCCATTTCACGAAAGTGATCGTACGCCGAGTCCAGCGAAAAAGAGGGTTGGTAGGAATCCACGACGTGGTCTGTTGTGCCACCGATAAGCGCTTCAGCGGTTCCTGCGGCCATACAAGCGACTACGGCGACCGTGGGGAATTTTGTAGAAGTTCGCATAGAGTAAATGAATTAGAGTATTGCACTATAGCAAACTAAAGCGAAATATCCAAATCCAAAGAATCGCCACTGTCTTCCGTCTCTTCGTCTGAGGCATCATCATCGTCGTCGCCGCCGTCTACGCGCAGTTGGATGGTACTTTCAGAAGAGTAGCCATATTGATCCACAATTTTTGCGGTGACGGTCAAAATGGTTCCTTCGCCGGCTGTGACCGGCAGAGGAATGCGACCGGAGTAAGGAGCCGAAGTGGCGTGGTACTTTACGTCGCCGTTCAGAAGGTACTGCACTTCGCCAAGGCCGTTTCCTGGGTTGAGCACATCCACTTCAATGTCGTGGAGACGTTGGTCACTGTCGAGTGAAGCAAGATTGGAAGGACTGGTGATTACCACTTGCGGGACATTGGCGGCCGTTTCGGCATTGTGGATATTGGCGGCGGTTTCAGTGGGAGGTTGTTCACTTTCGCCTTGGTCGGCGGCCCAGGCATTGATGTCGCTTTGCCAGTTGGACCAGTCCTCTTTATGCACACGGTAGGTGCGCTCTTCCACCACGTCTTCGGGCGAGTATTCGGTGGCCAAGCGACCGGTAACCATTTCAATTTTTACCACTTGATACGCGTCATCCACTTCCGTGGGAACGGCGAAGGAAGTAAAAATTTCCGTGCGAATCATGTCCGAAGGAGTGTGCTCGCCGGGCAGTTTTCCGCTCGCTTTGCTGATGGCGATTTCTTTAATGCCTTCCGGACGTTTCCATTCCGTTGGCTCCAATCGGTTCAAGATTTTTGTCATGTAGCTTTTCCAAATGGGCGCAATGGTTTGGTAGGCTTCACCGGTCCAAGCCATGGGTTCGCCGTTTGCGTTTCCGGACCAACCCACCGTGACGAGCGTCGGCGTGTAAGCGACAATCCAACCGTCTTGCGGATAACCGTCTTCGTCCGTGGAAGTCCCCGTTTTAGCGGCGTTGTCGAGCGCAGGGATATACAAATAACCCCCGGATCCTCCAATATTTACAGTGGGGTCTGAGAGCATGTCGTTGATGACATAGGCCACTTCGGGATCCACCACATTTGTTTTTTCAACTTCTTTTTCTTCCCATTGTTCCAGAATTTCACCGTCCGACGTTAGAATTTTCAGGATGGCTGTAGGTTCCACTTTTGCTCCACCGTTGGCGAAAGCCGTGTAAGCTTCCGCATATTCCAGCGGCATCACTTCACCGGCTCCAAGGGCCAGCGGGTAACCGTAACTGTGATTTTCGTCGAGCGATAAGCCGAGCTTGTTGGCGTAAGGCACAATTGCCTGTTCTTCTCCCGCCAAGAAGTAGGCTTTTGCAGCGGGAATATTCAGCGAGTTTCCAAGCGCTTGGCGCATGCTGAGAGGGCCATGGAAAGTACCCGAGTAATTTTTTGGAGTGTCCGGTCCAAAGTGCGTGAGCACGTCGTAGAAAACCGTGGCGGCCGTGTATTGGTTGAGAAGCGCAAGCGAGTAGACAATGGGTTTGAAGGAAGACCCCGGCTGACGGTAGCTTGTGATCATGTTCACTTGGCCGTCGATTTCTTCATTGAAATAGTCCGCGCTGCCCACCCACGCCAGAATTTGTCCCGTTTGCGGGTGAATGGAGATCAACGCGGCGTTGTTGGCCCCCGAGCTGGCTACGTTTGTTTCGATGCGTTCGGCAATGGCTTCCTCGGCCGCCGCTTGGAATTCGGGATCCAGCGTTGTGTAGACTTTGAGACCTCCTTGCTCCACAATTTCGGATCCATATTTCCTTTCGAGTTGTTCTTTCACCCACAGCACAAAGTGCGCGGCGGAGATTGTTTCTTTATAATCGGTAAATTCCAAGGTTTGAATTTCCGCGAGTGCCGTAATCTCTTGGTCTTCAGTAATCATTCCCAGTTCCACCATACGATCGAGCACCAAATCGCTGCGGCCTTTAATATAAAAAGCACTTCCATCGGGAAGGGTAAAGGCGGTTCCAATCAGTCCGCGCGTGAACTCTTCCGTTTCCAAATCGGCTTCGCCGGCAATGCTGCGACCACTCAAGTTTTCTTCCGTGAGTTCAAAGTGCAAAACGGAATATTTGTAACTTCCATAAGGCGAGTAGCGAGTGGGGGCGCGAGGGATGCTGGCTAAAACAGCCGACTCGGCAAGCGTCAGTTCTTCGGCGGATTTCCCAAAATAGCGTTCGGAGGCGAGTTCAATTCCGTAAGCATTATTCCCGTAAGGAATTTCGTTGAGGTACATCAGCAAAATTTCATCCTTGCTAAACTTGAGTTCCGTCACGAGCGAAATCACAACTTCTCGGTACTTACGAATGTAGGATCGCTCAGGGGTCAGGATGGTGTTTTTTACGAGTTGTTGAGTGATGGTGGAACCTCCGCGAGGACTTCCAATTCCAAGTTGTGAGAAGAATGCGCGAAAAAGCGCGGGAATATCGATTCCGATGTGGCCGTAAAATTCGTCATCTTCTATGGCGATGGTGGCATCCACGAGCCATGGGGAAATTTCTTCCAACGACTCCAAAGCGTCTCGGTTCTCTTCGCCATGGATGGTGTACAAAAGTCCGCCTTTTTTATCCATGATTTGCGTGGAATCCTTCGCATTGATTTTTTCAGGATCAAAGGTAAAGAGGATCCAAATGGCGTAGAAAAAAGTGAAAACGAGTCCGGCAAGAAAGAGCCCGATAAGCCCCGTAAGAGCGTAGCGAATCCTGTGTTCAGTTTTACTCATATAGGGCTGGGGGCGAAGCCGTTCCCAACCCGTTAAAATTGTTCTTTTTGTCCAGTTGCGCATATTTTAAGCTTATGGGCTACGCTTCGCTCCGCCTTATAGCCCGCGTATTTTACCACCAAACTGTTCCAAGGCAAGGAAGATACCCTCTTGCACGGTTTGCAATTCTTTGTCCGTCAGAGTGCGATCGTCGTGGCGGATCTCAATGGAAAAAGAAAGGGATTTTTTATCTTTCGGAATTCCTTGGCCTTCGTAAATATCGAAAAGCACGATGGACTTCAGCAGATTTCCCAAGTTGGCGCTTTGAATGCATTTTTCAGCCTCGCCCACCGTGACTTTTTTGTCGACGAGGACGGAAACATCAAAAAACATGGAAGGGAACTTGGGGAGCGGGCTGAACTTCACGGTTTCTCGGCCTTGTTTTACAAGTTCACTGAAGTTGAGCTCGAACATGCTGACGGAAAGTGGAATGTCAAAAGCCTTGAGCACGGCCGGATGAACGGTAAAAAGTTGACCGATACATTGATTTTTCTGTAGCTCACCTTCGGTGAGTAGAATATCCAGCGACTTTTTTGGGTGGGCGTAAGGTAAGGGTTTCTGTGAAGTTTTAAGTTGATACGTTCCGGCACGGAAGGTTTTCAGGAACGTTTCCAAAGCGCCTTTTGCGGCGTAAAAAGATTCGCTCGGTTCGGCGACCAAGACCGCCAAACGTTTTTCCTCCAAAGGCATAAACTCGCCGATTTCTTTGTACGTACGACCCAGTTCAAAAATTCGAATCGAAGGGCATTCACGATGATTGTCGGCCGCGTTGTTCAAAAGATTGGGTACCAAGGTGGTGCGAAGGTGCGTTTGGTCTTCGGAAAGATAATTCAAAATTTTAAGGTGGCCTTCTTCGGGAATTCCGCAACGCTCGAAACGATCTTTGTTCACAAAAGAATAATTCGTCACTTCCGTGAAGCCGAGACCCAGCGCGAAAATGTTTCGGGTGAGATGCTTGTAAAAACGCTCCTCGTTTTCCATGGGAAGTTTCATGGGCTGATCGGGCCGAATGGCCGGGATTTTCTCGTAGCCGTAAATGCGCGCCACTTCTTCCACAATGTCTTCTTCAATATCCACGTCGCCGGTGGCCCGATGCGAAGGCACGGCAATTTTTAGATTTTTTCCGCTCGCCGTCACGCCAAATTCGAGCGATTTTAAAATTGCCGAAATTTCTTTGGCCGAAATTTTCACGCCGATTTTTCGGCAAATATTTTCCGGACTCACTGTGAGGGTGAGTTTGGGCGGTTTCCAAGTTCCAACGGTGGTCACCGTGCTAAGTTTTGCCTTTGGGCAGAGCTCTAAAATAAGCTCGACAGCTCGTTTCAAGGCGACATCCGTCATGCTCGCGTCGAGACTTTTTTCGAAACGTTGAGACGCGTCCGTGCGCAGCATGTGGCGCATGGAACTTTTTCGCACCACAATAGCGTTGAAGTTTGCGGCCTCCAAAATAATTTCCGTCGTTGCTTCATTGATTCCGGACTTGAGTCCTCCTTTGATTCCCGCCAAACCCAAAGGCTCTCCGCTTGCGCTACATACGAGCGGATCTTCTTCGCTGAGTTTTTGCTCGGTCTCATCGAGCGTGATGAGTTTCTCACCTTTTTTGGCGTAACGCACAATAAAGCCGTCGTCGCCCACCACTTTTCGGTCGTAGGCATGCATGGGTTGGCCGAGTTCGAGCATCACATAATTCGTGATATCCACAATATTGTTGTGCGGATTCATTCCCGCGGCACTAAGGCGAGTCTTCATCCAGTCGGGTGATTCTTCAATTTTAATTCCCGTCAGAATCGCCGCCGAAAAGCGCGGACAGAGCGTAGCGTTCTCCAGTTTGATCGAAATTTTTTCTTTTCCTACAGAGAAGTTTTTTGGCGCGATTTTTTTGAGCGGCTTCCCGAAAATGGCGGCCACTTCACGGGCCATGCCGTAATGCCCCCAAAGATCCGGACGGTGGGTGAGGGACTTGTTGTCGATTTCAAGAATGATGTCATTTCTACCGAGTGCTTCAGCCAGCGGCGTGCCCGCTTTTGCTTTTAAAACGCTCAGATCGTGGATGTGTACTTCGGTCGAATCGGGACCGTTGTCCGCCGGGAGGCCGATTTCTTCACCCGCACAAATCATTCCATAGCTTGTTTCGCCGCGAATTTTAGCTTCGGAAAGTTCCGCCAAATCGCCTTCGCCGTGCCAACGAACATGTGAGCCCGGCAAAGCCACGGCCACGAGCATTCCTTCAAAAAGATTTTGGCCTCCGCAAACGATTTGCACGGTTTTTTCGCCGATGTCCACTTGAGCTATGTTCAAACGGTCCGCGCCCGGATGTTTTCGCAAAGCCGTCACTTTTCCAAGCACCATTTTTTCGTAAAGCCGAGCTTCGTCAATCACCGCTTCCACTTCCGCTGTGTGGGAGGTGAGGCGCATGCCCAAAGTTTTCCCATCCACATGAGGAAGGTCTAAGAATTCTCGAAGCCAGTTAAGTGAAATGTTCATTAAAATTGCATGTTAAAACGCAGGTCGCCGCTTTGGAAATGGCGAATATCGTTGATACCGTAACGCATCATCGCGAGGCGAGTGAGGCCGAAACCGAAAGCCCACCCCTGGTATTTTTTAGAATCCACATGTCCCGCTTTCAAAACATTGGGATGCACCATTCCGGCACCCATAAATTCAATCCAACCGCTGTGTTTGCACACGCGGCACCCTTTTTCGTTGCAAAAAAGACAGGACATATCCAGTTCCATTCCGGGCTCCACAAAAGGAAAGTAGCCGGGGCGAAAACGCACTCGCATTTCTCGCTTAAACAGTCGGCTTAAAAAGTCCGCCATCACCGCCTTTAAATTGGCGATGGAAATATTTTCGTCGATGAGCAGACCTTCCACTTGATCGAAGGTGTGTTCGTGTGAGGCGTCCGTGGCTTCATTTCTAAAAACGCGTCCCGGGACAATAATGCGGA
>MFXB01000072.1:0-410 GCA_001787475.1 Candidatus Peregrinibacteria bacterium RIFCSPLOWO2_01_FULL_48_20 | reverse complement strand
CCGGACTTTTGTTCAAGAAAAACGTGTCCTGCATGTCTCTGGCGGGATGATGCGCGGGGATGTTGAGTCCTTCAAAATTATAAAATTCACTTTCCACTTCAGGCCCGTCGATGACGGTGAAACCCATTTGTTGAAAAATGCGTTCCACTTCTTCTTGCGTTTGCGAGAGTGGATGAATATGCCCGATGGGGAAGTGGGCTCCGGGTGCCGTAAGATCGATCCACTCGCTTTGCAAGGCTTTATCGATTTCACTGCGTTCGAGTTCTCTTTGCCTTTGGCCGAGGGCTTCGCCAATGGCCACTTTCACTTCGTTCATCAGCGTGCCCATCTCGCGTTTTTCTTCCAAAGAAAGATCTTTGAGAGTTTTTAAAAGCTCGGTGAGTGCTCCATTTTTCCCTAAATATTTTCGC
>MFXB01000071.1 GCA_001787475.1 Candidatus Peregrinibacteria bacterium RIFCSPLOWO2_01_FULL_48_20 | reverse complement strand
AAAATTCCGGATAAAAAAGCGGTTAAATAAATTCCCTGGCTGCCAAAGTAATCGCTGGCAAATTTGGACACAAAGAGAAGTGCGGCAAAAAGGAGTCCGAAATGCAACGCACTTTTGAGTTGAAACGGACTTTTCAAGTGCAGTTCCTTTTCGGAAAAATGACCGAGCGACTTGCCTTCCGGTCTAAACCAAAAATAAAGCGCGATCAGAATACCAACCCCTCCCATTGTAATCATGGGAATGTAAAGAATTCTCACCAAGTCGGCATTGAGAATGGAAATAGTGACGAGAACTCGAAAAAACATGGCGGAAGAAGCAATCAAAATCCCAAAAACAAAAGGATTCACAATTTTCGAACTCTTTTTACTGAGTTGAGAAAAACTCAGCGAAACAGCAGTGGAGGAAGTGAGCCCTCCCAAAAAGCCGCCCACTCCAATCCCGCGCTTGGGCCCAACCACTTTAATGGCAATGTAACTGATGAAGGAAATCGTGGAAATAAGAACAACAATGAGCCAAATCTCATAAGGATTTAAAACCTCCAAAGGACCAAAGGTTTGATCGGGCAGAAGCGGAAGCACCACAAAAACCACCGCGATGAATTTAATGGTGTCGTAAAGTTCCTCTTTTTCAATGCGATGCGCCAAATCATGCAAAGGCTTTTTAAAGTATAACAAAAGAACCACAATCAAAGTGATGACTGCTGCAATGAGCAGGTCCCCTTTCGCCATCAAAATTCCAATAAAATAGGTAAAGAGACCGGCCACTTCCGTCGTCGCACCGTTGGTTTTGTCGATGTAGGAGGCCATCACATAAGAAGCGACCAAAAGCGCCAGAAAACCGGCCGTAACAATGTAGAAAAAGATGGAATCCGGAAAAATGCTGTAAACCAAATAACCCAGAACCGAAATAAGGGAAAGGGTTCGAATACCTCCAAATTCATGGACATCTTCCTGATGGCGGGTTCGTTCGCGCTCCAAACCGATAAGGCTGCCCAAAAGCAAAGCAAGACCTAAGTTCTGGAGAAAGAGCAGTTGTTCACTCATGAAATGGATGGCGAATGGATGGCGTGTGTATTCCCACTATAGAAAAAACTTGTGCTCTATGCAAGATACGGTAAAATGCATCCGCCCTTATGCGCAAGTGGCGGAACTGGTAGACGCGCTAGCTTGAGGGGCTAGTCCCATAATTTTTTGGGGTGGAGGTTCAAGTCCTCTCTTGCGCACCACACTCACCGAAGGTGAGCTACAGAAAAAGGTCGCTGTTAGGCGACTCCATCGGGCGCTTAGCTCAGCTGGTTAGAGCACCTCGTTTACACCGAGGGGGTCGGGGGTTCGAATCCCTCAGCGCCCACCACACTCACCGAAGGTGAGCTACAGAAAAGCCGTCGCCGTCAGGCGACTCCATGGGCAATTAGCTCAGTTGGTTAGAGCGCACGATTCACATTCGTGAGGTCACTGGTTCGAATCCAGTATTGCCCACCACACTGTCATTCACTCCTGACAACACTCAATTCTTGCACTTCATCCTCCGGCAGAATAGAATGAAGGTCTCTTTACTATCAAAATCCAATAGTATATAATAAATATAGCATTAATATATACTCATACTATGGCTTCACTATTCTTTAAGGTTGATGAAAAAATCGTCAAAGAATTAGATCTCATCAAGGAACAAGAAGGACTTGGAAATCGTACCGCTGTCTTCACGTTCTTGGTAAAATCTTACTTTCTAAACAAAAAAGGAAGCTTGAAAGATTCAATAAACTTATTGAAAACTTTGCTTGATAGAGTTGATGTTTCCAAGCTCCCTTCCGCGGAAGAACAATTGAAAGATTTATAAACCAACTCGTTGAAACCTTATTTTACTGAACATTTCAAAAGACAACTTAAAAAGTTGCAAAAAAAGTTTCCACACATTCGTGAAGACTTATTGATAAAAATCAATCATGTCGACCTAAGCCACGAAGTTCATATCGGTGAATCAGTCTACAAAATAAGAATTAAAAGTCGTGATATGCAAAAAGGCTCATCGGGTGGGTTTCGATCTTACTTGCTTCTATACAGGCTGAAAGATTTACTCGTTCCATTAACCATTTACGCAAAAAATCAGAAAGAAACCATTTCTGAAGAGGACCTTCAAAATCATGTTTGTGAAACAATTGGTGAGTTACTGGAGTTGTTCCAACACTAGAGGCGCTTTTTCTTCTTTTTTTTGACGATCTCTTTGTGATACTTTCCCGCTGCCTCCCACGCCAGTTCGAAGGTTTGTTTGAAGACTTTGGCGATTTCTTTACTTTCAATAATAATACCAAGTTTTCCTTTCCAATCGGCAATCATAATTTTATTGTCGAAAAAGTTGATTTCGGGCGTAAAATCGAGCTTGGATTTTGGAACCAAACGGCTGGTACGAAGCTCTTCCCCGTCTAAAGAATGACGCTCTCGGTCTTTGGGTGAATCCGGAAACAGCGCACGAATGGGAATTTTTTTCTCGGCACGGCGTTTATAGTACTTTGGAAAATACCAGGGAATAGCCTCCTGATTGCTTTGATCGCTCGCGTAAGCCAAAATTTCTTCGCTCGACGTGAGGGTTTCTTCGTACACGCGAATCAGACCTTCGTCCCCCTCATAAAAATAAACTTTCGGACGATCGGACAAGGCTCGATAATGCGAATTGAGTTCGGGCAAAATTTCCTTCGCTTCTTCCGCCAAATGAGCAAATTTTTGACTTTCTTCTTTTAAGTAAGCCACCAATTTTTCGGGCTCTTGAGCCTGATAAGTTCGAAAACCTTTATGATCGGAAGCCAAAACCAGTCCTCTTTTCACCAAACTTTCCAGAAGGTCATAAGCCGTAGTTCGATTGAGTCCGGCTTTTTTTGCCACCGTGGAAACCGGTGACGCCTCTCCCAATTCCAGCGAGGCCAAATACAAAGCCGCTTCCTTTGCCGTGAGTCCCAATCCTTGCAATTGCTCAATCATAGGTTGTGTGGAAAAGTTCCGTCAGAATCGTTATAAGTATAACTTTACAGATTCAAATTGTCAAGTATATTGTTGAAGAACAGCGACAGAACCTTGACGAAATCGAAATATTCGGGTACGGTCTGCACGATTTCTAAGCCAATCGCTATGCAAGAAAGTTTTGACCACCATGCGGAAGTCGCTCCTTCTCCTCAAGGGGGAAAGGACCGCCACTCAGAACCCACTGAAATTGACCCCTACAGAGATATTGTATTGGCACAAATTGGTGGCCTCCGACTTATAAAACCCGGAATACGAAGACGACGCTACCGACAAGGTGTTTAATTCATGAAATAACAGTTTTTATGCCTACTGATATTCACCGAAATGGCGGAAACGAGGAGCTTGTAACTCAAGTCTACTCTGACATGGAATCACTGTTTGGTGGTCTAGTTCAGCCCATCGACCAAGTCTTAGGTCCAACACATTTTTTTGTAACTCGATCCGGTGAAGTTTACGAAGGAAAAGAGCTGGTCCGCAAAGGAACAATCGACATCTCATATGTTAGAACGCAAATCAGACAGTTCGTAGAGGGACAAATTGGGGACGTAGCACCCTTTTCAGTAACAACAGAAAGCGGTGAATCTTGGTCAGACTGGAAGATGTTCATATAATGAGAAAATCCTTATTTTAGTATAACTTGTAAATAAAACTTATGCTCACCCCCACCTGCGCTCGCTGCCAAGAACCGTTTGAGATCACGGAGGCCGATCAAGCTTATTACGTAAAGCGACAAGTACCTCTCCCTAAATTTTGTCCGAAAGATCGCCTCAAAAGACGGCTCGCCTTCCGCAATGAAAGAAAGCTTTATGCACGCAAGTGTGATGCGAGCGGGAAAATCATTATTTCCAATGTTCGTCCAGACGCGCCCTTCCCCGTTTATCACACGGATGAGTGGCAAAAACAAACGCATGAGGTTCCACAACTGGAAGGTTTTGATTTCAATAAAACTTTTCGGCAGCAGTTCCGTGAGCTTTGGCTGAAAACGCCACGCATGCACAAGGCCACTGCCGGAAATGAAGAAAATTCAGAGTACTCCAACCACTGTGGCAATTGCCGTAACTGCTATTTTATTTTCAATTCTGAAGAAGACCAGGACTGTATGTACCTCAAATTCGGGGACAAATGCAGCGATTGCGTCGACTGCCACAACATCATTCTTTCCCAACTTTGCTACGAATGCGTGAACGTCAAAAATTGCTACAATTTAAAATTTTCGGACGACTGTGAAAGCTCCAGCGACAGCGCATTTCTGCGAAATTGCCGAAGCGTAAAAAATTCGATGTTTTGCTACGGAATCGACCATCAAGAATATTGCCTTTTCAACGAAAAGCTCAGCAAAGAAGAATACCAAAAACGCATTCAAGAATTCCGATTGGATTCTTACGCGGGACTCGAAACGGCGAAAAAACGATGGGAGGAGTTCAGCGCCCAATGGCCCAAAATGCGCCACATCATTTTGAACTCGGAAAACTGCAGCGGCGAATCCATTTATAACAGTAAAAATTGCTCGGACTGTTTCACCATTTCCAATTGTGAAGACTGTCGCTACGTTCTCAACAGCGTGGACACCAAAGATTCCTACGACTTCTTTGCCTATGGAATGAAGACCGCGCTTATGTACGAGTGCATTACCATAGCGAATTGCTATGATTTGAAGTTCTGCAATTATTGTATGTATTCAAATAGTCTGGAATATTGTGAAAGTTGCTGGTCCTGCGAAGATTGTTTCGGCTGCGTGGGTCTCAAAAAAGCAAAGTTCTGCATCTTCAACAAAAAGTACAGCGAGGAAGAGTACAAAGCCTTGATCGCCAAAATCAAAGAGCACATGATAAAAACCGGCGAGTACGGCGAATTTTTTCCGGAAGAATTTTCAGCTTTCCCCTACGAAGACAGTTTGGCACAAGATTATTTCCCGATGGGAACCGAACAAAAACAAGTCGCCATGCCTGAAGGAATTTTAAGCGTAGACCAACTTCCCGACCTCATAGCGCACGCGGAACTCAACTTGAGCGACCAAATTTTCTTTTGCCCCGTAGAACAAAAGCCCTTCAAATTTCAAGCGAACGAAATCAAATTTTACAAAAAAGTGGGCGTGGCCCTGCCCCGCGTTTCCTTTGAAGCGCGATACCGACGCAGAAACCAACTGATCCCGTTCCCTTATTGAGTGCTTTCTTCCAAAGTCACTGTAGCCGTGATGGTTTCCCCGTCGCGCCAGATTTCGAGTGTGATGGTTTCACCCACCAAGTAAGCGGCAATGACGTTCACCAAGGTGTTGGTTTCCGTAAGAACCTCTCCATTGACGGAAAGAATCACGTCGCCCTCTTTCACGCCGGCTTTCGCCGCAGGACTGTCCGGAACCACGCCGGGAAGCTGCGCCTGCTGGTCGCCGATCACATAAACCCCATAATCCACGTCCACACCGAGTCTTTTCATATTATTTTCATGCACCACTACATAACGAACGCCCACAAAAGGACGAACAATACGCCCGAACTCTTGGTAGGATTTCACAACCATGGCGATGTCATTGGACGGAATGGCAAAACCGATTCCGGAAGCCGTGGTGTCCACCGCGGTGTTCATACCAACAATTTCTCCACTCAAGTTAAGAAGAGGACCTCCACTGTTTCCGGGATTGATGGCCGCATCGGTTTGAATGAGATTGACCAAGGTTTCCGTTCCAAAGCCCGTTCCACCCGCCAAAATTTCACGGCCGGTTGCGGAAATAATTCCCGCGGTGGTCGTGTTCGAATATTCGCCCAAGGCATTCCCTATAGCCACCACAGGATCGCCCACGGAAATGAGATCGGAATCGGCAAAATCCAAATTCGGGAATTCCCCTATTCGGTCGTCATCGCCCGTAATTTGAACAAGCGCGATATCATTTAAAGAGTCTTTGTCCAAAACCTCCGCTTCGAGCTCGGTCCCGTCATCCAAAATCACCACATACTCGGCTTCCGCATCGGAGACCACATGCTTGTTGGTCACCACGAGTCCGTCCGCCGTAAGGATGAAACCGGTGCCGCTGCTCACCTCGGAAAGCTCTCCGTCTTCCTGAACCGTTTTTGGAAAACCAAAGAAAGAAAATTGATCGTAATAGTCGCCCAAATCTTTCAAGGCCACTACGGAAACCACGGCCGGCGCAGCCTTTTCCCAGACCTCTTTGTACGAACCGTTTTCAAAATTGATAATGGTGTCCCCTGTCGTTTCCTCTCCGTTATCGAGGATGGAGAATACGGCGTAACCGCTGAGCCCGCCTCCCACTATTCCGTAAACGAGGCTCACAACGGAGATTAAAGCAAGAGACATTTTTTTAGTGTGTTCCATGGTTTGAAAATTAAAAGCCTGAGGATTCTACCACACGATTCAACTTTACAAAAGAGCCCAACATTGGCACACTAAGGCCGCTATGAAACAAGCCTTACGGCAGGAAATGCGTGAGAAGCGCAAAGCGCTCTCGCCGGCTTCGTATGCAAAAAAAAGCGGTGAAATCCATAAAC
>MFXB01000070.1 GCA_001787475.1 Candidatus Peregrinibacteria bacterium RIFCSPLOWO2_01_FULL_48_20 | reverse complement strand
TTTAATTGGCGAAGAGTCGCTACCGACCTTAGAACCGCGATCGAGGCTAATCATACACAGTTCAATGTCTTTGCGAAAACGGTTTTGGCGAGAGGTCTTTAGGTGTAACAGAAGCGAGTGCTTTAGAGCGATTGGCTTTTGAGCTTACATCTGTTATTTTGCATGGGTGAAACCGAAAAACGGACGCAGTTGACAGAATAATAGAAAAGGCGTATCACTCTCTCTTAACCTGTAAATAACTAAATATGGCAGAGGCTTCAAACTCCCTTCACGTCACGGCTGGTGCTACTCCAGAGCAACGACGTTCAAACGATGAAACGATTTTAGATAATCGCCGTGACCTAGCCGAACAACTGGAACAACTCCTCGTCAGCTCTAGTGGTGACAAAAATGCTCTTCTCGCTGGACTCCGAAACGAGGGTATGGCGAATGCTCAAGGCGAAACAGGACTTGAGGAAGATGATGTTCAAGCCATAGTAGGTAAAATTCAAACTACAATCGACGAATTTAGGAAGTCAGACCCAGTTGTTCAGAGCCGTCGTAAAGCAAAAAAGGAAGCGACTTCTACGATTGAAGGTAAAGAACGAATTGACGAGAGGCTACAAGCCCTCGTTGTGGAAGCCATAGATGCTCTTCCAGAAGCCAAGCGTATCGTACGCAGCAAAATTCGTACGGGTGAAGAAATTGCACGAGCTATCCCCGATGTAGAAGCATTTTTGGCGGAAGTAGCTTTGATGCAAGAAGGAACTTTCTTCGAATTGAATGAAAAAGGTCAGTTAGTAATGAGGGACGGATGTAAAGAAGCCTATGGTTTAGGTGAGGACTCTCGAACGGCAAAAAAGAGGCAAACACGCCTCATTTATCGTGACGAGACTGGCAAGGTTCAAGTGATGGAAGGTAATGACTACTTCACGGCAGATGAAAATGGCAATCTTGCATTGTCTGATGCCGCTAAAGGAATCGAGCCAAGCTCAATCTTGATGGAGAAAGGCTTGCCTACGCTCCAGCGGGATAGAGATAATCACACAGGTGAATACGCTCGTATGAACGACAAAGGTCAACTTGAAGGGCAGAATTGGACTTGGACCGAAGATAAGACATTTGATTCTTCGCGTGCTCGGTATGCCTACGGGGGTGATGATATTGGGTTCGTGGGTTCGGATGTGGATGATTCTGACGCTCAGCATGATTATCTCGGGTCCCGTGGCGTGCTAAGGGTCAACTTGAACCTTGAATCTTAGTTTTCCTTAAACTTTATCTTTCAAAGGACCGCCGTAAGGCGGTACACGTAGTACGTAGTTGACAAATATCGCTATATTTGTTAACCTAGAGTTGATGTATATCAAAAGACAACTCGAGCTAAAACTGAAGGAACGCCTGTTCAAGGGCAAAATCCTGGTTGTATATGGACCTCGGCAAGCGGGGAAAACAACGCTTATTAAACAAGTGGTCAAAGATTTCGGAGAGGCTGTGCGTTATGTGGACTGTGAGCTGCTTGCCAATAACGAACTTTTGGCACGTCGAAATACTGCAGAGCTTTTTTCTCTTGTACAAGGGTATAAAATAGTTGTGTTTGATGAAGCTCAAACGGTTAAAGGCATCGGATCGGTTTTGAAAAGTCTTTTTGATCATCATCCGGAAGTACAATATATCGCTACAGGGTCTTCCTCTTTTGACTTGGCAAACGAAATCTCTGAACCCCTAACGGGTCGATCCATAGAGTACACCCTCTATCCCTTAGGCATGACGGAGCTTGCTTTCACTTCATTTGATGCGGAGAACAAAGTGAGCGAGCTGCTGCGTTTCGGAGCCTATCCCGGCATTCAGAGTGAAACGGAAGAAGAGAAAATCATTCAACTCAATTTACTCGTTTCACAGTATTTATATAAAAATGTTCTGGCTATCGAAGGTTTTCGTAAACCGGAACTGGTCATCTCTCTCTTGAAATTATTGGCATTTCAAATTGGCAATGAGGTTTCATATCGCGAACTCTCTACAACGTTGGGAACCAGTGTGACCACTGTACAAAAATATATTGATCTCTTGGAAAAAAATTTCGTTATCATTCGAATTGGGGCTTATTCTAATAATCGGAGAAATGAAGTGGTAAAGTCCAAGAAAATTTATTTTGTTGATCTGGGTCTGCGCAATGCATTAATTGATAATTTCGCTCCCATACACATTACCGCACGGCAAGACATTGGAGTTTTATTTGAAAATTGTATGTTCGTGGAACGGCTCAAACACATTATGCATAACGGAGGAGTCGGCCTTCAGCAATTCTTCTGGAGGACAATCTCTCAAAAAGAAATAGATTATATTGAATGTTACAAAGGCTTAAGCTCCGGATTTGAATTTAAATGGAACCCGCAAAAAAAATTGAAGGTACCTGAACTTTTTACAAATATGTACCCAAACATAGGTGTTCAAACTATTTCTCCGCGGCAGTCTTTTGAGTTTATTTCCAGATAATTTCCTAACTGGCGGAGAGTCGCTACCGACCTTAGAACCGCCATCGAGGCGCTCTGCGCCCAGTTACCACGGAGTTGTGTCCAAACATGGAGGACCGAAAACGCAAAAGTTGCTGGCTTGGCAGGGAAGCGGCCTCCTCACTTGAGCAGAATAATTTCCGCATGGGCATATTTTTGCATCCCCTTATCCGCTGTGATCAAAGGCACATGTTGAACAATAGCGGTTGCGGCGATCAAAAGATCCGCCATGTGCGGCTTAGGTTGACGACGTTTAGCGAACAACTGTGCGGCAACTTCAAAAATCGCGCTATCCAAAGGATAAATAATAAAAGGTGCCAAAAAATCTCGGAACAATTTAGGAGGCAGACCAACTTTCTCCTTGTACAAGAAAAGCTCAAATTCCGTGATGGAAGAAATAGCCCAGTTGCCATTCATGTAAGCCTGAACACCGCACGTGTACACTGGATCCTTTGAAAGGAGACCGGAAAGCACATTGGTGTCTAAAAGGTAGGTTTTCCTCATAGTCGATACTCGCTATCATAATCTTCTCGGATGTCCTGTAAGGTGGAAGAGTCCACTGGCAGTCGTTCCAAGGTTTGAAGAATACGTTCCGCGTTGCTTTTTGGCTTCTTTTTTAGAGTCAAAGTAAAGAAAACTTCAGATTTTGTCCCTGGAGTGATAGTAATCTCATCAACTTTCCCCTCAAGCAAAAGCGCATCCCATTTTTGATAAGATCGATGGTAATCGCGACTTTTAAGGATTGGATTCATACAATGAAATATACAAAACCATTCTAGGCTTGTCGACAAAAATTGTCAACAGAATATTCTTGGCGGAGAGAGAGGGATTCGAACCCCCGAGGGAGCAAGCCCCCTAACAGTTTTCAAGACTGTCGCCTTCAACCACTCGGCCATCTCTCCTACTCGCCGCAGGCGAGGTTCTCTTCCTGCCCCTGCCCACAACGCATCCCGAAGGACCAGATCTAGAGTAGCCTAAAGCTCATCTTCCGTTCAAGCCAAAGCCCAACACTCACCGAAATACTGAAAATTGATACAATATAACAATTTTTGATTTTTATGAAAATCGACTATACTGCCTTCGATAAACTTAAATCATTCGTATGGCAAACGGTCTCAAAAAAATCCCCGTCTGGGCTTGGATTCTTGGAGTGCTCATTATTCTCGGTCTTTGGATGGTCTCCATCTACAACGGACTGGTCACGAAAGAGGGAAGTGTGCAAAGTACCTGGGCCGAAGTTGAAGTGCAGTATCAACGTCGAAGCGATCTTGTACCCGAGCTGGTGGCCACGGTGCAAGGCGCGGCGGACTTTGAACAAAGCACTCTCACGGAAGTGACGGAAGCTCGCACAAATTGGCTCACCACTTCGAGTAATCCGGATGCAAGTGTGGAAGATCAAATTGCGGCCGCAGGCACTTTCGACTCGGCCTTTGCCCGTTTGCTCGTTTCGGTGGAAGCTTACCCCGACCTCACGGCAACGGAAAATTTCCAAACGCTGCAATCTCAATTGGAGGGCACGGAAAATCGTGTGGCCGTTGCACGAATGGACTTCAACAACGCCGCCACCGCCTTCAATGTGACCATTCGCACCATTCCGACAAAATTTGTAGCCGCCACATTCGGTTTCGAAGCATATCCTCTTTTTGAATCGGACGAAGGCTCACAGGATGCTCCCACGGTGGAATTTGATTTTTAAGCAAAACCCGTAGGCAATGCCTTCTATTCCTCCAGCTCCCGATGGCTATGTCCTCGACCTCGCTGAAATTTTATCGGCGCAAACCGAGACGGCTTTGCAAACGGAACTTGCCGATTTGGAGGCTTACAACTCCAGCCAAATTGTGGTGGTCACAATTGAAACGCTGGAAGATTATCCCATTGAAAGTTACGCGCTCGAAATCGGTCGCACTTGGGGAGTGGGTCAAGAAGAATTCAACAACGGAACGATTTTTTTGATCGCGGAACAAGAGCGTGAAATGCGCATTGAAGTGGGTTACGGCCTCGAAGGCGCCATTACGGACGCTCAATCCTTTGCCATTATCGATCAAGTGGCTGCCTCTTATTTTAAGGAAGGAGATTACGATCAAGGTGTCCTGGAAAGTGTGCAAGTTCTGGATAACTTGGCGCGTGGGGAAGCTTTTGACCTCACTCTGGTTTCCCAGCCGGACACCTCTCTCAACAACGACGAACTCCTTTTCTTGCTCGTTATGTTATTCTTTTTAACACGAGGACTTTTCGTTACATTCTCACGCAGTAAAGCGTGGTGGATGGGAGGAATTTTTGGAGGATTAACAGGGTTCATTCTTTTCTACAGCCTTGGCATGGTTATACTTTTTACATTGCTCGGACTTTTTTTGGATTTCATTGCCTCCACTTTTTTCTTCAAACAATTTAAACACCATGGAGCATGGTTCTGGGGAGGTGGATCCGATGGCTCAAGCGGTTCAAGCGGCGGAAGCTCCGGAGGTTTCGGTGGCTTTGGCGGTGGCGGCTTCGGCGGAGGCGGAGCAAGTGGACGATGGTAACCACGCCGCAGCGTAGCGAAGGCGCACTAAAAAAGAGCCCTTGCGAGCCCCTTTTTATCAAGCTTTTTAAGCTTATTTCTTACACGCTTTGCAGTGGCAAGCGAGAAGAGAAACGAGAGCGCTAAGTCCAACGAGGACATAAACGACTCGCACCACCACCGGCCAGTTTCCTAAGAGGACATCAACAAGATTCCATTCGAAAGCGCCCACGAGACCCCAGTTGAGGCCACCGATAAAGAGGAGCGCGAAAGCGATCTTGTGCAGAAGGCAAGGTTTGCCGCTGAGCATGGAGGAGAGGGTTAGGAATATACGAACAAGAGATTACCACACTCACCGAAGGTGAGCTACCGAAAGACTTATTTCACCAAACCAAGTTCATAGGCCCCCATGAGCGCCATTACCGCGTGCTGATTACGATCCACTTGCATGCTGAAGTCGCGCAGTGATCCGTGGAAGCCGCCGAAGGCGGCGCCATCGCCACTCACCGAAGGTGAGCTACCGAAAAACCGTCGCATTAGCGACTCGTTAAAATCTTGCAGCGCCATCACCGCTTCGCTTCCTTCGCGAATAAAATTTCCATAACACGTTTTTCGAGCCTCATCACCCAGTCCATCCGCCAGCATATAGGCCTTGTTCATGCCCTCCACATAAACCGCCATCACAATACCGCTGTCCGTATCGAAGCTTTCGCAAGCTTCATCTTCCGCGAAGTGATCAATCATAAAATCGTTCATCGCAAAAACAAAATCCACCGCTTCTTGCGAGCCCGTTGCCATGTAGTATTTATAGAAAGCTTGTGTTTGCCACGGTACAAAAGCCGTATTGGGATTTCCCGCCCAGTACGTTTCCGAATAGTAGGGAAGTGCCTTAGCCACCGCATCCAAATAGTCCTCGTTTCCGCCCGCCTCGTACAAAGACATCAAAGCCAAAAGAGCCTGTCCCGGATAATAATCGGTGCCGGTCGCGCGATCGGAATAATAAAAAGTATCGAGCTCTCCACTATCCGCTTGCGCGTACAAAATTCCCTTAGCCAGTTGCTCCAAAACAGCGTCTTTCCCATCCATGTTCAATTCCAAAAGCACCAAAGTCGCGAACGCATTGTAACTCAGCTTGATTTTGCTCGGCGTAATGTTCACATAAGTAAAATCATTCACTTCATCCCGCACAAAAGTTTTTGAAAAATGTTCCCAGCCGCGCAGCGCCAAATCATTGTAGCGCGAGTCATTCAAAAAACCGGCCAACTTCGTAATGGACCACAGCGCCCCGAACTCCCTCGCCGAGTGATGCTTGTCCGGATGAGTGTCCGTTTCCGTGTCATACTGATAATAAATGAAAGATTCGTCCTGATTTCCCAAAAACCACTCTCCGCCGTCCCGAATCGCCTCAACAGCATTGCGATTGCTCGAACAAGCGCTCAAAAAAATCAATCCAAGAAAAAGAAAAAAGATTTTTTTCATTTTTACCAAAGTGCCAAAATAACTCCGGAACTGAGCAGAGCCACCAAATAGTGAGCCGCATTGATCACAAACACTTTAAAAGATTTTCGTTCCCACAAAATCGAGCCGATCAAAACCGGGACAAAGAATCCCAGCCAAGGCCAAAAAGCGCTTTCCGCTCCTTCGGAAGCGGT
>MFXB01000069.1 GCA_001787475.1 Candidatus Peregrinibacteria bacterium RIFCSPLOWO2_01_FULL_48_20 | reverse complement strand
CTCCAATGGCGCAAGCGGCAGCTCACTGACAGTAGCCCTTTACGAAACCTCAGAGGAATCCGCCCTCTCGGAAAACTTCACTTATACCCCAGCCGTCGACGACGAAGCCGATCGCACCATTACCGCCACCATTGAAAACGAACAAGGCTGCAACGACCAATTGACTTTGGAAGACGCAGAAGATGCGGCAGATGCGACGGAAGAAGAAACAACCGAAGAAACAACAGATGAGGAAATCGTCTATGAAGACAGCACAAGTGAAGAATCCGACGACTCAACAAGCGATTCCGGCGACGACTGGACATCAAGCACCTCCTCCACTTCCGGCGATGAGGATGAGGACGAGGAAGCGGAAGCGGAAGAAGACATTGAAATCAGTGTAACCAACACCATTCTTACTTCCAAAGAATACTCTTGCAGCGAACCTTTTAGTGACGTCTATGAAGACGACTGGTACGGAAACAACGTTTGCCGCATGTACGCCGCCGAAATTGTGCAAGGCCGCAATGACGACAGCTTTGTCCCGAGCGGAAACATGACGCGAGCCGAAGCCTTGAAAGTTTTGCTTTTGTTGGGCGCTTACACGACGGATGACGCGGACAACCTTAGCGAAGGCTTTTCCGATGTGAATTCCAGCGATTGGTTCTATGAATACGTTGTGATTGCTCAAGATCTTGACGTGGTTCGCACGCGCGACAGCACCACCTTCCGACCGAACGACAGCATCACGCGCGGAGAATTCATGGTCATGATGGCCCGAATGTCCGGAGAAACTTTATACGGCTGGGACGACGACGATATTCCTTTCTCAGACATCGATACGAGCTACTTTGGCACTTATGCCATTTTGATCGGTTACAACACTTGGGTGGAAGATCCCGAAAACGGAACCATTCGAGTCTTTGAAGGCTATTCCGATGGCACTTCCGGCGCGAACGAATCCATCAATCGTGCGGAAGGAGTTGCCCTGGGCCTTCGCTTCTACCTTGCGTGGTATGCCGATTAGATGTATAATAACAAGATTTAATAAAATAAAACAAAAAAATGCCTAATACCAAACCCAAAAAATACCTTTATATCGTAATCGGACTCCTCGTTGTGGGAGGACTTGCTTTCGGACTCACTCAGAGCGAATTTTTCAAGGGCGCTTTTCCCAGTTTCACTTCAAGCCAATCAGTGACGTCGACTACCGTGAAGACCATTGAAGAGGCAAAAACCAATGCCGCTCTTGCGGAAGAAAAAGCAGCCACTTATGCAACGACAGGCAAAACGGCATTAAGTGACGCTAAATCGGCCTATTCGGATTCGGACAAAACGGCACTAAAAACGGCTCAAGGAGAAGCCTCAACCGCGGCCACCAATGCAAGAGCACAAGCTTCCACCGCCGAAGATCTCGTTGAAAAAGCAACTAAAATTTACGAGAAACACGAAAAAAAACAGGATGAATACAACGATGGCCTCGATCCCCTTGAAGCGGTGAGCGACTATATCTATGAACAATACAAAGATATCCTCAACGAGGACGGCGACATGCAAGCCTATTTTTTGGAAACGTATGAGACGGAGCTCTCCTATGACGACTGCAAAGATGAAAATCCAACCAACCTTACTGTATGCGTAGACGAATACACAGATTATGCGGACGCTTTCGATGATTTTTGTGAGGAAATTTCTGAAGATCTGTCGAGTGGCGGCAAAGTGTCCTTCTGTCCAAGTGACACTCGGTGGGATGAAGATGAAGAGAAGGCACTGGAGCTATTTGAAGACACTCGCGATATTTACGAAGATTACCTGGACGCGGAAGAGGACATTGAAGATTACGAAGACGACAATGAACTTGATTTTGATCTGAGTGAGGACGCGAAAAACTTGGCGGACGTGGAAGAATCGGCCGAAAATGCCGACGCTTCCGCCGACAAAGCGGAAGGCCATGCCTCCCGAGCCGCTTCCTACAAGATTTTAAAGTAAAATCCATTAACATTTAATCCATCACAATGGCCGCTACCAAACCAAAAAAATACCTTTATATTGTCATCGGACTCCTCGTTGTGGCAGGACTTGCTTTCGGACTCGCAAAGAGCGGGTTACTCAAAGGTGCCTTTGACTTTAGCGGCTTCAAAGGAGGTCTCGAAGACCAAGGAATCGATACTGGAGTGGAAAGCGGCTCTCCTGAAACGATAGATGAGGTCGCTGAAGAAGCGGCCACAGAGGAAACGAACGCGGCAAGCTATGCCGCTACAGCTCTCACCGCTTTGGAAGACGCCGAATCCGCCTTTGGTGAATACAATCGAAGCAATTTGGAAACGGCTCAAAGCGCCGCTGATAAAGCCGCCACAAGTGCGGAAAGTGCAGCCGAAAAAGCTCAAAGTTACGCCGAAACCGCACAAGACCTTTATGATGAAATGGCTGCCGAATGGGAGACTTACATCGCCGTCCTCAGTGAACTCGAAAAGCCTCGCGATGACGCGGAAGACGACTATTTGGAAGTCACGGGAGGCGAAGATTGGAGTGATGTTTTTGCTGCGGAAGAAGAACGTGACGAATGTGTGGACGAAGCCGGAACGAACGTTAGTGAATTAGCAAAATGCAGCGAAGTGGATGATGATTTTGATGATCTTTACCTTGAAGCCTGCGTGGAATTGTATTCTAGTGAAAAGTGTACGGGCCCCGATGTTGCCATGGTCGCTCTCTACAGTGCGAAGTTTGCTGACACTTACGCGGAAGCCAAAGATTTATACGAAGAGTACCAAGAGGCTCTTGAGGATTACACCGATTATCAAGACGAGAACAGGCCGTCATCCTCTGAGCCAATGGCTGGACTATACCGTGATTACGCGCAAACCTCGGCCGAAAATGCCGCCGCCTCCGCAACGGAAGCCCGCGGATATTCCGACGACGCAGCCGCTCTGACGCTTCTCTATTGTAACTCTCTGACCCTTTCACCGGACAGCTATACAATGGCGGCCGATGATACCGAAGCCGGTTTTGACCTTACGGCAACGATTGAATTGAGCGAAGAAGAATCCACGAACGCTCCCGACTTTACAGTGAGCGATTTCGATTGGGCAAACCTCAATAACTTTGTTTTAACTGAAATCGGATCCGGAGCAGCTTCCGACAACTCCCAAGCATGGACAGGAACCTTGATCTTTGAAGCCAACGGATACGGAGAATTCAGTGAAGATGAAGTGGAAATCACCGAAGCGGACGAAAGCGTTACGGTGAGTTTCTCAGGAGGCGTGAATGGAGACACCATCCTGGTTTACGTTGAAGATGAAGACGACGCTTGTATCGCCAGTTTTGACATCACTCAAGCCGAACCAACCGATTTGGATGCCGATGACGACGGCCTCACCGATGCCGAGGAAGAATTAAGCTATCATACCGATCTGAATGACTCCGACTCTGACGATGACGGTCTCACCGACTATGAAGAAGTAATTACCTATGGAACGGATGCCAACAGCGCCGATAGCGACAGCGACGGTTACGACGATGCCGACGAAATCACCGAAGGCACCGATCCGAATGACGCTGCGGATTACCCTATAGAAATAGTCGTTGATACAGATGCCGACGACGACGGCCTCACCGATGAGGAAGAAACCGCGTACGGCACCGATCCCACCGATACCGACACGGATGATGATGACTTGAGCGACTACGAAGAAATTGTAACTTTTTTGACCGATCCCACCGACTCCGATTCCGATGACGGAACCGTGGAAGACGGAGATGAAGTAAGGGCTGGAACCGATCCCAACGACAGTTCCGACGATGTTGCTGAAGAAGAAGTGGTTGAAGAAGAAGTGGTTGAAGAAGAAATAGTTGAAGAAGAAGAAACCCCCACCACCGCCGGAGGAATTATCGCCGCTCGTGAATACACCTGCAGCGATCCTTTCAGCGACACGCACGGACAATGGCACGAAGAAATTGTGTGCCGCGCTTACGCCGCCGAAATCGTGAACGGACGGACTTCAAGTACTTTCGTTCCGAACGACAACATGACGCGAGCCGAATGGATCAAAGTGATCACGCTTGTGTTCGGTCTTGATCCCGACGACGCCGAAGGTAAAGACACCGACTTTCTCGATGTAAGTGAAGGCGACTGGTACTACAACTATGTGGTGACCGCCGAAATGAACGACATTACTCGCACCAGGGACACGGGTTACTACTTCAATCCCAACGAGTCCATCACTCGCGCCGACGCTTTGGTCTTTGCCATTCGAGCCGCCGGTCTCAGCGATTACGACTATGACGTGGAAGCCACGTTCAGCGATGTAGATAACAGCGATTACTTCGCCTACGCCCTCGCCATTGCGAACGAAGCCACGGTGACCGACTACGACGACGAAACCACGTCGATTGTGGAAGGCTACAGCGACGGAACCTTCCGACCTTACAACAACATCGCTCGCTCCGAAGCCATGGCCATCGCCATCCGCGTCGCCCTCGCTTGGGGAATCGCCAGCGAAGAATAATTTTTCCTCACAATTGAATCAAAAAAGCTCTCTTGCCGAGGGTTTTTTTGATGCGTATACTGCACTCATGCCGACCAAGTATATCTTCGTCACGGGAGGAGTTTGTTCAAGTTTAGGGAAAGGAATCTCCACCGCTTCCATCGGCGCTCTGCTTAAAGCGGCGGGTTTCAAGGTGTTCACCATGAAGCTCGATCCCTACCTCAATGTGGATCCGGGAACCATGAGCCCCTTTCAACATGGAGAAGTGTTTGTCACGGACGACGGAGCTGAAACGGATCTGGACCTTGGTCACTACGAACGTTTCATCGATGAGAATCTCAATGGACTTTCCTCGGTAACGACCGGAAAAATTTACACGGAAGTCTTGGCCAAAGAACGTCGCGGCGACTTTTTGGGAGGAACCATCCAAATCATTCCACATATCACCGAGGCCATTAAAAATCGAATCAAAGAAGCCGGCAAAAAAAGCGGCGCCAAAATCGTAATGGTGGAAATTGGAGGAACCGTGGGAGACATAGAGGGCCTTCCCTATTTGGAAGCCATTCGTCAAATGCGTCATGAACTCGGAAAAGAAAATACGTTCTTCGTGCATCTCACCTTGCTTCCCTATTTGAAAGCGACCAAAGAACTCAAGACCAAACCGACGCAGGCCTCCGTGCGTGAACTGCGCTCCATCGGTATTCAGCCGGACCTCATTTTGGCGAGAGCCGACAAAAATATTCCCGTGGATGTTCTGAAAAAAATCTCTCTGTTCTGCGATGTGGAAGCGAATTGCGTGATTCCCGCCGTAACGGCGAAATCCATTTATGAAGTACCTCTCGATTTCAATGAGTATCATGTTACGGAACTCATCGCCGAAAAACTGCATCTTGGAAATGTGAATCCAATGCTGGAAGATTGGCAGACACTGGTCTCCAAAATTCAAGCGAAGCGCGATCCGGTGGTGATTGCCCTCGTCGGGAAATACACCGACTTGGAAGATGCCTACCTTTCCGTGATCGAGTCTTTGAAAATCGCCTGCTACCATCAAGATCTGGATTTGGACTTGCAATGGGTGGACGCTGAAAAACTGGAAGAAAACGACGAAACCACTTGGGAACAACTCCGCGGTGCGCACGGCGTTTTGGTTCCGGGCGGATTCGGCATTCGAGGAACGGAAGGAAAAATTCTCGCGGCGAAGTACGCGCGCGAAAACAAAGTGCCTTACCTCGGACTCTGTCTCGGTTTGCAACTCATGACCATTGAGTACGCGCGCGAAAAACTCAAAGATCCGGAACTCACGAGCGAAGAATTTGATGAAGAAGGAAAACTCGACGCAGACAAATATGTGATTCACTTTTTGCCGGGACAAAATCGCACGAAAGATAAAGGTGCCACATTGCGCTTGGGCGCCTACCCTTGCATGCTTGTTCCGAATACCCTCGCCCATCAACTCTACAACAAAGACATGGTGATGGAACGTCATCGTCATCGCTACGAAATCAACAACGACTATGTGAAAAAACTCGAAAAATCAGATTGGACACCTTCGGGTCTGTTTGAAGAAGGAAATTTGGTGGAAATGGCGGAACTTAAAAATCATCCGTTTATGATCGGGTCGCAATTTCATCCGGAATTCTTATCCCGACCTCACCGCCCGCATCCTCTTTTCTACGGATTCATCGAAGCCAGTTCCTGCGTAACTTCTAAATCGCCGCGCCATGGCACAATTTCAGTACACAGCCGTCAATAACGGAGGTAAAAAACTCAGCGGACTTATTGGTGCCGCCACCGAAGAAGAAGCTCGCAAGCAACTCAACACCTTC
>MFXB01000068.1 GCA_001787475.1 Candidatus Peregrinibacteria bacterium RIFCSPLOWO2_01_FULL_48_20 | reverse complement strand
TTCGCGTTTTGCTTGCAATGAAATTTATGCCAAGCCCGAGGAAACGGTTCGCGGCATGGATGTATTTTTATTGCAAACGTGCACGGGCGATGTGAATGAAGACTACATGGAACTTTTCATTATGATTGATGCGCTCAAGCGCTCTTTTGCTCGCGATGTGCACGTGGTGATTCCTCATTTCGGTTATGCCAGGCAGGATCGCGTGGCCACACCCAGGGAACCCATCAGCGCCAAAGTGATGGCTAATTTGGTGGCGGCGGCCGGAGCCGATCACATGATTGCCATTCAATTCCACAGCGATCAAACTCAAGGATTTTTCCCTTTCCCGATGGACAACATTCATACGAGAAATTTGTTTGTGGAACATTTGCGTAAGAAAAAACTTAAAAATCCCGTGATTGTTGCACCCGATGCCGGAGCTGCGAAAGAGGCGGGACGTTTGGCACGTGAACTGGATTTTCCGCTTGCGGTTTTGACCAAAGAAAGGCCTCGCTTCAATGTGGCGGAAGTAACCTCCGTGGTTGGAGATGTGGAAGGGAAAACTTGTATCATTTTTGATGACATGATTGATACTGGCGGCTCCGTTTGTGCGGCGCATGCAGCGCTCATCAAACAAGGGGCGAACAAGGATATTTATTTGGTGGCCACACACCCGGTTTTCTCAGGTTTGGCTCTTGAAAGAATGCAAAAAGTCGGATTCAAGGAAGTGGTGGTCACCGACACCATTCCCGTTCCAAAGGCAAGGCATTTCAAAGGGCTCACGGTTCTTTCCGTCGCACCGCTTTTGGCTCGCGTGATTCGTTCGGTGCATGAGGCTCGCTCCGTAACCGATGTTGTATGAAAATTTATATAGGTTCCGATCATGGCGGATTTGCTCTTAAAGAAGAGCTTCGCGAACATTTAAAAACGGAAGGTCATGAAATTTTGGATTTGGGGACTTTCGATGCCGAAAAAAAGGTGGATTATCCTGATTTGGCTCGGGAAGTGGCTGAAAAAGTTCGTGAAAATGCAGGCTCCAAGGGAGTGCTGGTTTGCGGCACGGGAATCGGCGTGGCGATTGCAGCGAATAAACTCAAAGGAATACGAGCCGCCAATGTGCATGATGCAACTGAGGCGCGACTTTCACGCCAGCACAACGATGCGAATATTGTGACCGTGGGACAGCGAACACTCGGCAGTGAAACGGCCAAAGAAGTGGTGGATACTTTTTTGAAAACCGCATTTGAAGGTGGCCGACATGTGTCGCGAATTGAAAAAATAACCGCGATTGAAAATGAAGAATGATGAGTCGCTTCGCGACGGTCTTTCTGTAGCTCGCCTTCGGCGAGTGCTCATTTCACCCTCCATTTTATCCGCGGATTTCGGGCAGCTGAATGAGGAAATCGCCAGCATTGAAACTTTGGCGGACACTTTGCATGTGGACGTGATGGACGGGCACTTTGTTCCCAATCTTACTTTCGGAGCCCCCGTGGTGCGCTGCATCAGAACGAAATTGCCGCTGCATTGTCATTTGATGGTGGAGAATCCCGAACACTATGTGGAGGCTTTTGCCGAGGCGCATGCGGCTGAATTTATTTTTCATATTGAGGCGAGCAAGGATGCCGAAGCGCTGATTAAAAAAATTCGCGGGCATGGAATGAAGGCCGGAGTTTCTTTGAACCCAGGAACTGAGCTCGGTGCTTTGGAAAAAGTTTTGCCGCTCGTGGACAGCGTCCTCGTGATGAGCGTGAACCCAGGGTTTGGCGGACAAGAATTTATGCCCGTGGCGCTGGAAAAAATTCGTGTGCTTCGCGAAAAATTTCCAAACTTGAATATTGCCGTGGATGGAGGCATCAATGCGGAGACCGGGAAGCTATGCCGAGAGGCTGGAGCGAATATTTTGGTGGCCGGATCCTTTATTTTTAAAGCCAATGATCGCGCGGTGGCAATCGCCGGTTTGCGCTAACACTTAACCCCCTTTTCCAATGATCATCGCAACTCTTAAAGAAGTTAAAAACAACGAGAACCGCGTGGCTCTTACCCCTTACGGCGTGGGAGAACTTGTTCGGGACGGTCATCAAGTGATTGTCCAAGAAACCGCAGGAATCGGAAGCGGATTTTCGGATGCGGAGTATAAAGAAGAGGGTGCCACCATGATGCGCAATCCCGAAGAAATTGTTCGTGAGGCGGACCTCGTGGTGAAAGTGAAAGAACCTCTTCCTCAGGAATATAATTTACTTGAACAATTTGCCGGGAAAACTTTGTTTACATATTTGCACTTGTCCGGGGTGGACAAACGTTTAACTAAGATTTTAGTTAACAACAACATCACGGCGATTGCGTACGAGACTGTGCAAGATGAGAACGGACGACTTCCGCTGCTCGCTCCAATGAGCCAAGTGGCCGGCGTTTTGGCCGTTCAATACGGGGCGGAATATTTGCAGAAAAAACATGGCGGCCGTGGAGTCACGCTGGGCGTGATTTCCGGAACGCAAAGCGCGCGTGTGGTGGTTGTCGGGGGAGGATTCGTGGGCGCCACGGCCGCCAAAACGGCTGCCGGAATGGGAAGCCGAGTAACTTTGTTCGATGTGAGTCCCGCTCGTTGTGAACAGCTCAATATTGAAATCCGCGAGTACCTTGGGCCGAACTTGGGGAAGAACTTCACCGCCGCAGTTCCCGCCGGTGAAAACTTCGATCAAGCGCTCCGCGAGGCCAATTTGCTTGTGGGTGCCGTACTTGTTGCCGGAGCCAAAGCTCCCGTGGTTGTTTCCGAAGAGCAAATCAAATCCATGAAAGAAGGCAGCGTGATTGTGGACGTATCCATTGATCAAGGCGGATGCATTTGGGGCTCCAAAGCCACCAGTCACTCCGAGCCCACTTATGAAATCTACGGAAAGATTTTCTGTTGTGTGCCCAACATGCCCGGTCAAGTCAGCCGTCAGTCCACCATGGCCCTTACGAGCGCGACACTTCCTTATCTCAAAATGATTGCGAGCGAAGGGGCCGAAGCCATGCTCAAAAAATCCCTTTCGGGGGATGGACGCTTTGCGCGAGGTCTTAACTCCTACAAGGGTTATATTACCTACGAGAGCGTGGCGAAAGACCTTGGGATGATGGATGTCTACCGTCCTGCCGGAGAGCTTCTGGCCTAGCGAATGGCTAGAGCGCAGGTTTACATCTTGAGCATGATTGCAATTGAAAGCAAGGCTGCTAAAATGAACGCGAATTAACTCCATCCCATGAACCACGCCATTTTCAAAAGGGTGAACCAAGCCCTGTTTTTTATCATTCTCACTTTCGCCGTTTCCTTTTCCGTATTCGCCAACGAGCTCACCGACATTGAAGGCCACGACTATGAAGACACCATTGCCCTTCTCACGGAGGCCGGTGTCATTTCCGGTTATCCCGATGGAACTTATCGGCCCGACCAAACCGTGAATCGCGTGGAATTTCTGAAGATTGTGGTGGGCAGCACTTTTGACGATATCGATACCGAAGCCACGGACGACACTTGCGGATTTAGCGATACCGTCTCCGGTCAATGGTACATCCCGTACCTTTGCCGTGCGCTTGAAGAAGGCATTGTGCAAGGTTACCCCGATGGAACTTTTAAGCCGGAGCAAACGGTTAATTTCGTTGAAGCGGCGAAGATTGCGGCCTTGGCCCATGAACAGGATCTTTCCGAAGACGGCAGTGTTTGGTATGAAGATTATGTCACCTATACTTCCGACCGGCTGCTCATTCCTCCGGATGTTGACGCTTTGGACGGACTGCTCACTCGAGGGCAAGTGGCCGAACTGTTGGGACGGTACTACTTACTCGACCTCGGTGAGCTGAGTGATTATCTTGCAGAGCATCTCTTTGACTATATTTTGTTCGATGCCGATGAAAACACCTTAGACCCAGAAGACAGTGCCGACATTGATGTTGATGATTACTTGGATGGAACGGCTCCTTCCGGCGGTACAACTTTGGATGAAGAGACTTGGCTTAGATACGAGGATCTTTTTAACAATCCTCTTCAAGAAAGCAGGGACGATTGGACCCTCACGGCTGAAACCGGAGACAATACCGGAATTTTTACCAATTGGAATTTTTCCGGTTCGGACGGGCAGAAAGTGAACATCGAAACGGATGATACGGGGACAAGCTTCAGCGTTGAAAATACGGAAGATTATTCGCTTGATCTTACCGGATTTTTGGAAGCGGTTTTTCAAGACCAGTCTTATGCCGAAGTCGGTGAGGACACCGACTTCTCGGGAATTTTCAATATTGTGGATGATGACTTCAGTTACGATTGGAGTGAAGATCGCAGTGGTACCAACGCCAATTTCGAGGACAGTTTTTCTTGGACGGACAGCGCCACCGACTCTTTTTATGAAAGAAGCATCGTGGACGGTGTCCCCGCGGAGTCTTTGCTTTTGACTACGCCGGAGGTGAGTTCCGATGACGAAGATCAAACCGTTTTCACTCAGGAATTTCAGTATGACGAAAATACGGGCGGAGTTGAAAACTGGCTCTGGCAAAGCTCTGATGAGAGCCTCCTTGTGAATCAAGTTGCAAAAGACGAATACTACACGGAATTTCTTGGATTTTCTCCTTCCGATCAAGTGGGATTCTTACTCGAGTACGATCAAGAAGCGGTAACGGAATCGTTCGATTTCACCAGTGACGATGGACAGTACGTGCTCAACATGGATATGACCAATGACGATTACGACGAAACGATGACTTACGACTCCGATGAAATGGACGTGGCACTCACGCTTGCGGACATGAAGAACTTGGACGGAACGGTCACGCTTTCCGACAACAGCGGAGAACAAATTGAAATGACTTTCGCCGACAACGTGCTGACCGAATTGACCGCCATTGTTCAAGACGGAACGGACGAAGTCGCCGTTTACTACACCGGTGCTTCCGACTATTACGAATACGGTTATATTACGGGACTTTTGACCACCGAGGAGGGAACTTATTCTTTGTTTACCGAGGAAGGAATGTACGATCACGGCACCACGGTTTCCACGGATGAAATTTCCGTCGAGGCCGATGCCGTGACGCTCGCCACAAGTTTGCTGAATTTGTCTTTTGACGGAAGTGACAAGGATCTTACAATGGATTGGGAACACTCTTCGGCGGATGAAGCGGAACAAGGCAGTCTTTTATACAATGGACTTTTGAGTGAATTCACTTGGGGTCTCGATTTGGGGGACAAGGAAGCTTATGACGAGGCCGAGCAATCCGGTACCACCATGAAATGGTACAAAGGATTTGATTTAAGCCTGGACCCCTATCGTTTGGTAAAAGGCCAACAAGCCGGTGGGGTGAAGGGGAATGACATTCAAGTCGATTGGACGGTGGATTTTGACACGGAAGATGCGGAATTCAATCAAGACACAAGCATCAAAAAAGAAGGATTTGAGAAAGATTTTGAGACGACCGTTTCGCTTTTTGACTATTGGATGAGGCAACAAATGCTGCTTCAAGGTGAGATTAAAGGGGTTAATGTAAACCTTACGTCGGACACCACGGTTGAGAATGGAAAAGTAAACGGCACCACGAACGTTCATGCCAGCACCGATACCATTGACGCTGACCTTAGCGCCACTTTCGGTTCAGGGAAAGATTTTGAACTCGACGGTACCTTCATTTTTACGCCGCCTTCCTTACCCGGATGGACCGGCAAAGTGAACCTTGGAATCGATGGAAGCGATGTTACGGTAAAACCCAGCCTTTCTCTTCCCGTGTTCGATAATGATAAGCTTGGAGTGGATCTTGAAATTGGAGGACGCTTTCGTACGGGTGAACGGTCTCAAGGTAGCGCAAAACTGAACATTGATTCAAAAGACGGCAATTTCCATTTTGATGTGGAGGCTAATGTCAGTGAGGGCGGTGAGTACGGTGCCGCTGTTGGTCTCGGATTAAATTGGTGACCGTGGCAGGAGTCGAACCTGCGACCCTCAGCTCCGCAAGCTGATGCTCTATCCAACTGAGCTACACGATCACATGGGCGCATCGTAAGACAAATGCTCGAGAATGGCAAGAGGGGCGTGCTTCGCCGGTTTTACATCAGAAGATTAAAGTCATACATTCGGTCGGCATGTAGTTTTTTCTTTAAGGACTCGACTTCACGGTGATAGTCCGCCTCGCTGTACGCTTTATTGAGAATATGGAATTTTTTGCCTTTTAAATAAACGCAAGCAAAACAATCGGAGCAATCGTAACAACGACTGCAAAACTCGCAGTTTACACAGGTGGTGCAAGCCACGCAAAAATTACAGTTATAGGAATGCTTTGTGACGCCATAGCATTCATAGTTGAGTTCGCCCGTGGTCAAAAAGGTATCGCAGCAATCTCTCCCAAAGCCTCCTTCTTCGCTATACAAGAAATTTTCGGCATTCACGAGGTCAAAACCCATATAAACATTTTTTGAAAATGAAAGATCAGTGCCAATGCAGTTTTCACATTGAGTCATGTTCAGATTGAGCCGCGGCAAATTTTTACACAGATCCAGCCATTCGTCGTAGAGCTGTTGTCCGGACTTTGTATCCTTGTATTTTCGCACGAGTTTTTCATATTCCTTTTTCGAGTATTTTTTATTTTTAAATACATAGGCGGCATGTTCAAGGTTTCCGGAAAGAAAGCAAGATGATGAATTACGAAGGCCGATACAATATTCGCTGTCATGCACCGAATTGCATTTGAGCAAATAATTTGAGTTGTAACACTGAATACATTCAACGCACTCATAACATAAGGAGGAATTCTCAATCTTTAAACAATCCACACAGTCCTGGCATTTCACCAAAAATTCACCATAGTAACAATCTTGAGCCCATCCTCCGTAGAAAAGATAATAGGTGTTTTTTGAATAAGCGACTCCTTCCGTGTAGAGACTGTTTTCATTATCCCTGCTCGTTGACGAAAGTTGTGGCGATTGATTGCGTAAGTCTCTGAACGTTTTTATGAAATATTCAATTTGCATAAAACCGGCCAATGCACTATTTAATAAACTTAGATCTGATATAAGCAACCAGACGATCTAGAACAGGTGCCTCAGCATTTTCCCTTTCTTCTAAAATATCCAGGATGGCTTTATGCGCAGCGTCTCTTACAGGTGCCGATCCATTCAATATCCTCATAAGGAGGCTAGTGACATCTTTCTCTCT
>MFXB01000067.1 GCA_001787475.1 Candidatus Peregrinibacteria bacterium RIFCSPLOWO2_01_FULL_48_20 | reverse complement strand
CGCCCGATCACTGGCGCTTAAGAAGCTATCCCGCCGAAAGAGGAGCCAAGTCACTGATCGATGAACTGGTGAATGTGCACAGGGGCGGATAAGGGCGTGTGTGTCCGTTAGCCAGAGCTCAATCAGGCTTCCATCAGGGGCTGTTTTCTGCTATAATAATAAGATTTAAAAGTGTGTATGGCTCTCTTTTCAAGCCTTCAACCAAAAACAAAACATTTCTTGGGACTCCTACTCGCCGCTTTGGCCGGAGCCGCCCTGAGTTTTGCGCCGGATGCCTGGGCCGGTTTTTTACCGCTCCCCGAAACCGACGATTTGGACGTACCCGCTCCTGAAGGAGAAACCGCCTTTGAAAAGCTGCAAAACCTGCTCGGACCTTTGGGAAGAAACCTCCGCATCATTGTGGGGGGAGTGGCTTTACTCCTCATTATCGTTTCCGGATTCACAATGGTCATTGCCGGGGACAACGAAGAAACCGTGAAAAATCAAAGAAAATCCATGACTTGGGGAATTATCGGCTTGCTGCTGATCAGTATTGCGGGACCCATCGCCGAGGTCTTTGACTTTCGACAAGGAAACTTTGTTACAGATCCGGAAGCCTTGGTGCAGCGTGCCGAACTTTTTGATAACACCACGCGAATCGTGATTACTTTTATTAAATACCTTCTGGGTGGAGCCGCCACACTCATGTTTATTCGAGCCGGAGCCGTGATGGTAATGTCAGGCCACAACGAAGAAGACGTCACCCGAGAAAAGAAAAATTTGGCCTTAAGTTCGGCCGGCTTACTGCTTGTGATGTTTTCGGAACTGGTCGTTCGTAAAGTCTTTTATGTGGCCGCGTTCAACGAAGACACGGGAGAAACGGAAATCGCTCTCAATCAAAGTGAATTCATGCAGCAATTGGTGGCCATTACGAACCTTGTGGTGACTTTTGTAGGACCCATTATGATGCTTGGACTGGTGGCAGGAGGGGTCCTTTATGTGACGGCGGGCGGGGACGAAGAACGAACGGGACTCGCCAAGAAAATTCTCCTCAACTCCGTGATCGGAGTGGTGGTGATTTATGGAGCTTTCGCGCTCGTTTCTACAGTCATTAGCGGTCAATTTTAATACAAATGAAAAAACTTCTTTTTATATTCGCCTTCAGTTCGTTCCTCACTTTCGGCGTGCCCGGAGCACTGGCCGATAGTTTTGATTTCAAAGACACGCTCAGCGATTTCCAGGAAGACGTGAGCGAGCAAAGCGGCGAAATGCAAGAGGACGCCTTGGGCGAAGACTACGACACAGATGAAGGAACGGGCATTGAACTCACTACTTTCAATGAAGAAGGCGACGAAGGAGCGGACATTATTGTGAGCGCCATCCGTCGATTTTTGGATTTCTTTAAACTCTTGGTGACACCCATCGCCATTTTGGTGATTGTGATTATGGGTGCTCGCATGGTGGCCGCCGGTCAGGAAAACGAAGAAATGATCACCAAATCGAAAAACTTTATTAAGTACGCTTTGGAAGGATTGCTCATTATTTTTATGGCCGATTCGATTGTGGATGTTTTCTTTGGTGCGGAAGGAGAAATTTTCCGCGGAGGGGAAGAAGGAGCCGCGGAATTTGCTCGTCAAGGGAACAAGCTGTTTCAAGGAATTTACAGTTTGGTGCAAATGGTGATTGGATCCATTGCCGTTTTTGTTCTCGTCATGGCCGGTCTGCGTTTTGTGGCCGGTTCTTATAACGAAGACCAAATTTCGAAAGCGAAAAAACAAATCACTTGGGCTCTGGCAGGACTCTTTTTGGTGGGAATGTCGGAATTTGTGGTAAAGAAAATTTTATTTCAAAACCAAGGCACGGAACTGGGCGTGGAAGAGGCCAAATTACTTTTGGGTCAAATCACAAACTTTGTGGCGGGAACGGTGGGATCTTTGTCGTTTTTGTTCCTCTTTTACGCCGGCTACCTTTACGCCACGGGATCTCAAAACGAAGACAATATCGCCAAGGCGAAAAAAATCATTTTTGGAGCTATTCTTGGAATACTTTTGGCTTTTGCCGCCTTCGCCATCACAAATACCGTTGTTGAGCTTGATGCTTCCTGATCTTTAACCGTATAATGCCATGCAGAAAACGCCACTTATGAAAATTCCACTCACCGCGAGCTTAATCTTCTCTCTTTTAATGGGGGGTATGCTG
Organism: Candidatus Peregrinibacteria bacterium RIFCSPLOWO2_01_FULL_48_20; assembly: GCA_001787475.1. Taxonomy (GTDB): domain Bacteria; phylum Patescibacteriota; class Gracilibacteria; order UBA1369; family 2-02-FULL-48-14; genus 2-02-FULL-48-14. The sequence continues at coordinate 4,212 of MFXB01000067.1, read as the reverse complement.
TGGTCTTTTGGCGTCACGGAGACAAGTGCCTTGGACATTGAAGTGAGTGTGGAAAGCGGCAGCGGCGGCTCCGACTCCGATGCTTCCGAGGGTGACATCACCGAAGCGGAATGCGCCTCGCTCGACGAAAGTCTCGCTGGCATTGCCGGTTGTGACACCAGCGATCAAGTGAAAGATTTTACCGAGCTGGAAGGCGGTCTTAACGCGCCCGACGAAGGCAATTACGATTCCACGCTCACTCAAACCGATAACGCTCGTGACTTTATTCAACAAATCGTCAACTACGCTTTAGGATTTCTGGGACTCATCACCGTGGTAATCATTATTTACGGAGGCGGCATGTACGTGCTCAGCCGCGGGGATGAAGAAATGGCAACCAAAGGAAAGAAAACCATCGGTTACAGTGCGATTGGAATCCTGATCATTATGGGTTCCTTCGCCATTGTGAACACCATTTTCCGAGCGGGAGGTGGAGAGGACGGCAGCTCGGGCGACGGCACGGCCGGAGGAGAAGGAACCACCATTACCGAAACCGGTGCCGCCTTTGACGTGGAGGCCGTTACCGCAGCCATCGAAGACATCACCAAAGATTATTTGAACGCCTACGAAAGTTACCTCGCGGTTTATGAAGAAGTGGCCTACATGAAGTCCAAGGAAATACCGATCGTCGCCCTGGTGAACGAAACCGATGCCACGGCCAGCGGACTCATCGAATATGTTGTAGAATTCGTTTCGGGAACGGATGATGATTATTCCGATCAATTCGCCTACATCGATGAAGACGCCGTGGACGACTACGTGGATACCTTGCGTACGGAAGTTCAAAAAATTCAATCGGCCACGCAGACCTACAGCGATGCCTATGAAGCGGCAAACAATCTTTATAACTATCTTCGCAGCGCCACCACCGAATCGGTGGATGGAGATCGCCTGGTGCAAACGGGAGAAGATAATAAAGATTTGGGTTGTAGCGTGATGGACTACAAAAGCACCCAAACCTTCTTTGAAGTGAGTTTTGGAGTCACCATTTCCAAAACGGACTTCCGGGAAATCGACGAGAACATTTGTTCTTACATTGTGGCCATTGAAGAAGCGGCCGCAAACGACTACGCCGAGCAAGTGGACGACATGATTGCCGGAATGGAAGACCTTCGCGCCCTTTTTGACACGGACGATTTTGATTCCGGTTCGCAGCTCACCAGCATTGTGCAGGCTTTCGACGGTGGAGACAGCGTGGACGTGGGAGCCATTGAGGCGTTGGAAACAGCTAAAGAAACGGTTGGCGCCAATACAGTTCGTGACATTGTAACCGCCATGAGCTCTGTACTCACTCTTGTCGAGAATGTGGAATTTGTTCGAGTTCAACTTTCCGCCAGCGCCACTGAGGGAAACGATCCGCTCATTGTGAGATTGAATGCTCTCGGCACGGAAGACCCGAGCGGAGAAACCGTTCAGGACGATCAAATTGATTGGGACTTGGATGGCGACGGAGACTTTGATGAAACCTGTGAAGGCTGCAGCATGAATGAAAACGGAGTGGAAGCGGAAGATATTTTTGGAGACGCCGTAAGCGCCACCTTTAAAGAACCGGGAACTTACCGAGTACGCCTCCGCGTTCGAAGCACCAGCTCGGACATCGCGGCGGGAATTTCCACCGTAACCATTCAAGTGGAACCTTCCAAATCGAAAATTGTTTTAAGCACTACGGCCGGCGGCGAAATGACCGTTCTCGCCGATTTCCGTGAATTCCCCGAAATCGATCAAGAATCCTACAAAGTCACCATGGACGAAGCGCTCGACGGAGTTTTCTTCGACGCGAGCGAAACCACGGATGGTGACGACAATAACGGAGCCGCCGGCGGAATCACCAAATACGAATGGGATTTTGGAGACAATGAAACACTCAGCGGAAAATACGGAGAAGATGGAGGAAACAGCGTTACGCATGCCTACGGCGAACAAGGAACTTATAATGTTTCTTTGACAGTCACGGATGACACCGGCGTGGAAGACCGAAAACTTTTCACGCTCTATGTGGCTTCTCCGGCCGCACGTATTTCCGTGGACTCGGCCTCCGGTCCGGTGGGAGCCACGTTTGAATTCGACGGAACCGGATCTTCCTCCGACATCGGACAAATTGTGAGTTATCAATGGTCCGCTACCAAAGACGGCAGCCCGGTCATTTTGGAAACGACCACGGGCAGTGCCATGAACGCCACTTTTGACGAACCCGGACTCTACACCGTGACTTTGCAAGTTGCCGACAACAGCAAAACCGACAGCGCTTCCGTGACGGTGCTGGTGGAATCCACACCACCACTTGCCACTTACGAATATTCCATTCCTTCCGGCACTCAGCCGGCCACTTATTTTTTTGATGCGTCCGGCAGCTACGATCCCGATACGGGAGACACCATTACTTTCGAGTGGGATTTCGACGGGGTGGAAGATGAGGACTACAGTCTTATTGAAGCCTCGGAAGACTTAAGCGAAATGACGGTCCAGTTCTTAAAGATCGGTTCCTACGACGTCGCGCTCACCGCTTACGATCAACACGAAGGCGAACTTAAAAAGAGCGACACCGCCATGATCACCATCACTGTGGAATCCATTTTGGACATTGAGCTTACCATTGAAGGCGAAAACGCTCGCCATCTGGATGAAAGCGGACAAGTGGAAGTGGAATTCATGGCGCTCAGCGAAGTGGCCACCGGTTTCCAAATCAATTATGGAGACGGCAATACCGACTTCACCGACAGCATTTCGAACGGTCAGTCCATTTTCACGCACACATTCGAATCCGCCGGTGTTTTTAACATTGTACTCACAGCCTTGGACGATGACGACCATACCAATGCCACCAACGGACGCCTTTATATTGGAGCCGGTGACGCGCCCATTGCCGTGATCGCTGTGGGTTCGGAAGGTGAAGATATTGGAACGGCCTCACCGTACACGGGCAGCATCAAGACAAAATTTTCTTTTGACGCGAGCGACTCCGTCAACGTGGATGGAACCAATGAAAACTTGCAGTACAGTTGGAATTTCGGTGACAACGTCACATCTTCAAACAAAACCGTAAGTCATTTGTTTGAGGAAACCGCCAACTATACCGTCATCCTTACCGTGCGCGACGATGACGACAACGCAATCACGAACACCACCACCGTACAAATCAATGTGGAGGGAATTGATCCCGTCATTCACGGCCTCACCATCACGCCACAAGCGGACGCAAATGAAACTCCGCTCAAAGTAAATGTTTCCGTGGATGCGGAAGATGAAGACGGCGAAATCAATTATATCCGCGGCTGGTACTACGATCTCAACGATACGGCAACCGAGCTCGGCTTGGTACAAACGGAGTCGGGCAGTTTCACGCTCACCGTCAATACCAAGGGAGCAACCGGAGAAGTGGTGACTTACGGCTTTGCCGTGGAAGTCTTCGATAATGAAAACAACAGCGTTCTCAGCTTCGACGAATTGGAAGAAAACGAAATTCCAACTTTGGAAGTGAGCAACGGTCCCAATGAAGTTCCGGTGGCCAGCTTCTCGGTGGATAAAGTTCAAGTCTACGTTGGAGAAGAAGTCACATTCTCCAGCACGTCTTACGATCCGGATGGAAAAATTATTTCGTACTGGTGGGATATGGAAGGAGACGGTTTCTACAACAACGACCCCCGTGAAGAAAGTTCTTTTGTTTACGCCTTCACTCAAGTGCATAGGGATGGAGTGGAAGTCCAATTGAAAGTGGAAGACAGCGCCGGTGCAACAGCCACGTCGGACACCTTACTGATTTATGTGGATGCCATTTCCGCCGCGCCCGATGCGGCCTTTCTTGCGGACGTGACCGGCACCACGGTGAGCTTCCGCGACAACTCTTCCATCGATACCGACAATGGGGCATCTTTGGCCGGTATTTATTGGGACTTCGACCTGCTCACCGATTCCAATGGAAACGGAGTGACGGATGACGATCTTGATTCCTTCGAACAAAATCCCGTACATGTTTACTCCGCTTTGGGGGTTTACCAAGCCAAAATGACAATAGTGGATTCCACCGGTCAAACGGACACCGTGAGCCAAGACATCAACGTGGCGGAAACTTCCGGTCCGGTGGCCGCTTTCAGCTATGAAGTGGACGACTTGACGGTCAACTTCAGCAACGATTCCGAAGTGGATACCGCCAATAATGTGGATACCGCCAATAAT
>MFXB01000066.1:4740-4895 GCA_001787475.1 Candidatus Peregrinibacteria bacterium RIFCSPLOWO2_01_FULL_48_20 | reverse complement strand
GGAGGTACCGGCTATCGACGCGTGAATTACCAAGAAAAAACCTACTCTCCCGAAACGTATGAAGAAGAATACGACGACACCTCCACCGGACTTTTCCCGGATGAAGATGAAAACGGAGTTCCCGATTTTGTGGACGACATGGATGGAGATAAAGG
>MFXB01000066.1:0-4646 GCA_001787475.1 Candidatus Peregrinibacteria bacterium RIFCSPLOWO2_01_FULL_48_20 | reverse complement strand
TCGATAGCGATGAGGACGTGGACGACGATGGCTACAACGATCTTGTCGACTTTTTGGTGAGCGGCGGGGACGTACTTTTGGATCCGGCTCTCAGTCTTGAAAAAGAAGCGGATGATGTTGAGCTTAGTGATGAATCTCTTGAACTCGAAGTCAATATTACGGCGCTGGATGAAGAAATTTCCGGACTCACGGAAACCATAGAAGAAGTGGTTTCCATGTTCACGTGCAACGGAGGATGTTTGGCGCTTCCCGGAAGCGTGGCCTTTTTGGCGCCGGGAAATTTTCACATGCCACTTACGGGAGCCGTGGTGGGTCTGGACGTGGGAACTCCCATTTTTGGAATCATCAATGTGCTGCCTATCGCCTGCACGGGACAGGCGTGTTTCGTCCCCGGATCCTTGCGACTTTACCTTGCTCCCACCACCACCCTTGGAATCGGTTTGGGGGTTTGTGCCGGTCCTTATCCCGTCGGTCAGTGTTATGCGTTCAATATTCCTTTGCTGCAACTGCTGGGCGTGTGTGATGCCATCAACGGGTTCATCACGGAGAGTCTTTCAAAAGTCGGGGCCTACGCGACCGCTGGGGATTCTTCGGCAATGGCAGTTGGTAAGCCCGTAGGCACCCAAGCGCCCAACGGTCTCAACAGCGCCATTTGGCAAGCTTATACCCCTCAAGTTTACATAAACTCCAATATTCAAGTGCCGGGCTTTCCCTCCATAATCACCGAATGGTGGAAAGCGCAAAAAGAAGAGTTCTTTAAAATGCTGGATTTGCCGGACATCACATTCATTGTGCCCGATCCGAACAGTTTGGCCACCGAATTCAGCGGTCTCCGCAAAGGCGCCACGGACAATGGCGAAGGAGAACCTTTGAAGTTTGATCGTGACATAAAAATCAAAGAGTTGAAGGGAGCCATGCTCGGTCTGGAGAAGTGGCTGAATTACGCTCATGCGCTGCCCATTATCGACATCAAACCCAAAAAAGTGCAGGTTCGTTACCCGGCTCTTACCGACGAAGAAATAGAAATCGTTCTGAAAGATTATCAAGACTGGGTTGAAGATACGAAGGAAGAATGGGCGCGCTTTACAGACGATTTCTATATTTCTCAGGAATCGCGGGACAGCGCCGCGGCCGCTTTCCAACAAGAAATTTTCGATGAAGTGGAAGGGGTTATTCAAACCGCCATTACGGCCGTGGAAATCAACATGGCCATTCTGGAAGGCTATGGCGAGATCCCGGAAATGATTCTCCTCCTGCGCGATATTCAGGCTTATTACGCGAAGGTGATCATTTGTTATCTGGATGCCCTGTTGAGCCATACCGCGGGTTACCTCACCGAAAATGTGGAACGCGTGGAGGCGTGGATGCAATGGGTGGTGGATCTCAGTGAAATTGTGGATGGCTGGCAAGTGCTCATCGACCTTTCGGCGGACATGATGGATTCTTGCGATAAATGCACCAACCAGCGCTACAGCGGCATGCAACTTTTGTTCTCGCTGTTTGTTTTCGTACCCGAGTTCCCGGTGGTTGAAATGCCGAAACTGCCGGATATTGTGATTGATGTGTCCAACATTCAAGCGGGCGTGGATATTGAGTGGCCGGATATCAACTTTGTCCCCGAACGCATTGATGTGCCGGAGCTTCCGCGCATCGTGCTTCCTTCGGGAGAGTTTACAGGTGATTTGGAGCTCGATTTGGTGATCCCCACGCTTCCCGAGTTTGATATCAGTTTTGAAATTCCCGAACTGCCTGGGCTCAGTTTGCCGGATCTTCCCAGTCTGCCTCCCCCACCCTCCATTCCCGAACTCGACCCGACTTTGTCGGCCAGTTTGAATATTGCCAGCAGCATTTTGAAAATTGTTTGTATTATTCGTCAGGGCTTCATTCCCACGCCGGAAATGTCTTTAAAAACGAAGATCGAAGATCTGACCGAAAGACCGGGCGGTATTGTCTTACCTTTCGATTTGGCGCTCACGGTGGAGTGGCCGGAATTCAGTTTTGATTTTGTGAAAGAAATTGATATCACCACTTACTTCAACCTCAGCGTGGACATCAGTGCTCTCTATGATGTTGTAGATCAGTTTGCCAATGAAATGAATGAGGAGATGTCGAAAGTCGTGACGGAAAATATCAACGAGCCTTTGGATGAATTGCAAAAGTCGATTCAGGCCATCTTGAATATTTTGGATGTCAGCATCGATGCTTCCGTGGAAGTGGAAGCGGGTGCCGATTTGGAATCGGGTGAAACGAGCGCCGGAGTGGACGCGGAGGCGGAAGTGGAAACCGAAGGCGCAGACGCGCTGGAAGAAAATGGTGAAAGTTCTTATAAAGAAGCTTACGACACGGCGGCCGCTTACAAAGACAATCCTTTGGTGGAGCAAAATCTCACGGCGCTCAAACAGATTATGGAAAAGCTCCAAGTTGATTTGGATGCATGGGATGCGGAAATGCCCGACAGCATTACGCTCACCGCCACTTCACATGAGTTGGCTCCGGATGATCCTTTGCTCAATCGTTACGATGAAATTCGAGTGAGTCCGGATTTGGATCAAAAATTCTTGGCCAGTATTGCAGGCACACCTCTCGCGCGTACGGCACGACTTCGGGATTCCCTCATTTCCTACGTGGAAGATTTTGATCAAGGAAGTAAAGCGCTTGCGGGAATGGACAGCAAATCGTTCCAGCGCTACTTGGCTCAAGAAAATGTCGAACCGGAAATTGTGCTCGCCGGAACACAGGACGATTCTTGGTACTCCACCGCTGAAGCGTGGAGGAGCGATGAAGAAGAAGAAGTTGTTTTAGCCACTGAATCAGCCGCCGGTGCGGTGGCTCAGAGTCTCGATTTGGGCGAGAGCGCCGAAACATACGCCACGGGACTTTTCCTTTACAATGCCGAGCTTGGAATCAACACCCGCCTCATCGACTATACGCAAGAGTCGGATGAAACGACCAACATTTTATTTGCGGATCTTGATGACGATGGGGATGATGACGTGATTTACTCCCTGGGCGGCGATGTCTATATCAAGGAAAATTACACGGAGAGCCCGAATTTGGTTTACAGCGGCAGCGATCCGGAGAGAACCACAGTCCCCGAAACGGATCCCCTGTACGGCAGCGTGCACAACTTCAAGCGCGGTAAGAATGATTTTGAAGAAGCCAGCTTCTCCTTCAGCAAGGAGGTCACCGGTGTCGGTTATGAAGTTCTTTTCTATGACTCTTTGGACGCGCAAGATGCCGAGCCGGACGAAAATCTCAAACGGCTTCTCCTTTTGGAGGATGAAGAAAATAATGATTTGAGTTTTGTGGACAGTGACGGAAATACCTTCACCACCGGCAGCGAACTTCAAGCCGGGGAGGACAGCAAGACCTTCCAAGCCAACTCCGAAACCACCATTACCGTTCCGGGCGACGGAAAATATGTTTTGCCGAGCATACAAGAAAGTCGTTTGCTCGTGAAAGAAACGAATGGAAAAATAAAACTTTTGAATGCGGCGAAACGAACGCTCATTTCTTCGAACGGAGAATTGGAAACGGCTGACGGCGTGGTGTTCCAAACCATTGAAAAGACCGTTTTGCAGGTGACTCTTGAAGACATTGAAACGCAAATTGAAATTCCCGCGAATACGCTCATCAATTTGGGACGAGGAAGCGATCGCGTCATTCGCGTGGATAGCGGCGAAGTGTATTGGATCGAGGAAACGGAAACGACCGAAGAACAGGATTTGGAGCCGGGCATGGCGCTCTTGCCGAACGAAATGGTGAGTTTGCAAAGTTCAGGAGCCGAGGCGGTGCTGGAGACCAGTGAAGGCGCGGAAATCCATTTGGATAAAGAAGAAGTCTTTATTATGAGTCGACTCAGCAATCCCGACAGTCCCTCGTCTTCCGTGGAGCTGGAAAACGGAGCTTACTATACAAGTGCTCGCAGTTTGAGTTCCGATGGAACATGGGGCACGATTTCGGACAATGTGCTTCTCAATCCTCAAGTGTGTGCCGATGATTCCGAGCCTTATATTTTGGTGGACGACGGCGACGGCGCGGTGGAAGTGGCCATTTTTGCAACTCGCGAACTTTCGGCGGAAGGCTCTTTCGACAGCGACAGCGAAATTGTGAATGCTTACTGGGATCTGGACAGCGCCGTGGATGAAAACGGCGACGGCATTCTCAATAACGACGATCAAGTGATCGGTCTGACTGCGGACATCGGGCCTTATGAAGACACCGATCCGCGCGTTGTCACTTTGACCGTTACCGATGCGTCGGGCAATACCGCCGTTAAGGAAATTGATGTGGAAATTTACGTTCCGGACCTTGAAATTGCGGAGGCGACGGTGGACGGGGTGAACGGCACAACGTCACCCTTGAGCCCCGAACTTCCTTTCCATTTAATCCGAAATCGAAGCGGCACGGTGACGGAAATCGGCAGCGGCTACAGCACCGACGAAACCGGAAATTTCAGTGAAGAAATGATTCCTTCCGACCTGATTTCCGTGTACGACGCGGAAGGCGATGTGATCGCGCAGTTCAATCCTCGCACCAAGCAAGCGTTGGTTTATGATTCAAATTATGAAGTTGCCGCGTTTGCCTCCGAAGGCGATTGGCCTTCCCGTTTGGCGGTTTACGAGCCGAGTAGCGGAATCGTTATG
>MFXB01000065.1 GCA_001787475.1 Candidatus Peregrinibacteria bacterium RIFCSPLOWO2_01_FULL_48_20 | reverse complement strand
GTCTATGTGAAATTTCCGGTTTATGATGTGGAGCCGACTGGAGTTTATTTGAATCAATTTTTAAGGAGCGGCGAGGCTCAAAATATCAGTGAGGAAGAATTGCAAATGTGGTTTGCAATGAATCGTTTTCAATTTGAGCCCACTCTGCGAGAATGGCTCAAGGATGGGAAAGTGGTGGTGGCGGAGGATTACACGGGAACGGGCATTGCGTGGGGCATGGTGAAAGGGGCTTCGAAGGAGTGGCTGGAGAGTTTGAACCGGCCTTTAATCAAGGAAGACTTGGCCGTTTTGTTGGATGGAGAACGCTTTGTTCATGCTACGGAAGAAGGGCACATCCATGAAACCAACGAAGAGTTTATGAAACTGGCTCGGCAAATTCATTTGGAGCTGGGTGAAGCGTACGGCTGGGTAAAAATTCCGGTTCAGCCGACGAAAGATGAAACGGAGGCTCTCGTTTGGGAAGTGGTAAAAGTACACATTTAAAAAATCCGGCTTGTATTGGCAAATAAACCTGTTAAAATGGAGTCTCTTTCCCATTTCGGTTCATGGCTACCTTGCTCGACGGACGCAGTGTTTCCGATTCTCTCCTCACGGAAGTGAAACAAGAGATCGATGCGCTAAAAAGCAAGGGAATTGCACCAAAACTGGTGGTGATTGTAGTCGGTGAGAATCCGGCCAGCCAAGTGTATGTGCGGAAAAAACAAGAAGCTTGCGAAAAGGTGGGAATTTTAAGCGAACGAGTGTCCCTGCCCGAATCCGTTACGCAAGCGGAGCTTTTGGCAAAAATCGAGGAGCTTAATAAAGACGCATCGGTTTCGGGAATGATTGTTCAACTTCCCCTTCCCGCGCACATCGAAGAGCCTTTGGTCATTAAGGCCATCAATCCTTATAAAGATGTGGACGGCTTTCATGCCTACAACATTGGGAAAATGTTTCTGAATAAGGATTTTGAAGATATGGCACCCTGTACGCCCAAGGGAGTGATTAAACTTTTGGATTTTTATAAGATTGACGTAAGCGGCATGGACGCGGTTGTCATTGGAAAAAGCAATATCGTGGGAAAGCCCATGTCCGTGATGCTTTTAAATCGAGGAGCAACCGTGACAACCTGTCATAGTAGAACAAAAAATTTACTCAAGTATACTGCGGACGCGGACTTGATTGTGGTGGCCGTTGGGAAAGCGGGGTTTTTGAAAGCGGAAATGGTGAAAGAAGGCGCGGTGGTGGTGGACGTGGGAATCAATCGACTCGAGAGCGGAAAAATTGTGGGAGATGCGGATTTTGAAGGTTTGGAGGGGAAGGTTGCGGCTATTACCCCCGTACCCGGAGGCATTGGCCCCATGACGGTGGCTTGCCTTCTGCAAAACACCGTGACCGCAGCCAAAAAACAAGCTAACTTATAAATACCTATGTGCGGAATTCTTGGCATTCATTCCAACCACCCCGTCGCGCAAGAACTTTACGACGGACTCATGATGCTTCAACATCGTGGACAAGATGCGGCCGGAATGGTGACATATGACGGGCAGCTTCACATCAAAAAGGGTGACGGACTGGTGACAGAGGTTTTCAAAACCGAAGACATGGTTCGCCTGCAGGGAAATATGGGGATGGCTCATGTGCGTTATCCCACCGCCGGGACTTATGACAGCGCCGAAGCTCAGCCCTTTTACGTGAACGCGCCTTTTGGAATCACCCTTATCCACAATGGAAATTTGACCAATACGAAAACTTTGCGTGAAGAAGTGATAGAAAAAAATAGACGTCACCTCAACACTCAGTCCGATTCGGAGGTACTTTTGAATGTGATGGCTTATGAAATCGGGGCTTTGAAAACTTCCAAGCTCGATCCGGAGGGACTTTTTAAAGCCATGGGACATGTGCTTAAACGGGTGAAAGGAGCGTACAGCGTGATCGCGCTCATTGCCGGATACGGTTTGCTTGCTTTCCGTGATCCAAAAGCCATTCGTCCACTCATTATGGGAGAGCGAAAGGATGATTTATACACGGACACCATTTTTGCATCGGAGAGTGTGGCGTTGGACGTTTTGGGTTATGATGTGATTCGCGATGTGAAGCCCGGCGAAGTGATTTTTGTGGACATGCAAGGAAAAGTGCACAGCAAAATTTGCGCGAAAAAAACGGTCATGAATCCTTGTATTTTTGAATACGTTTATTTCGCACGGCCCGATTCGATGCTTGACGGAATTTCCGTCTACAAAGCCCGCCTGCGCATGGGAGAAAAATTGGCCAAGAAAATTAAGGCGGCCAAATTGGACATTGATGTGGTGATTCCCGTACCGTCCACTTCGCGTCATGCGGCGGTTCCACTCGCCTATGAACTCGGCGTGAAATACCGCGAAGGTCTCGTGAAGAATCGTTATGTGGGACGTACATTTATTATGCCGGGACAAAGCAAACGAACTAGTTCCATTCGTCGCAAGTTGAATCCCATTCGACTGGAAATTGAGGGCAAAAATATACTGCTCGTGGATGATTCCATCGTGCGCGGGAACACGTCACGGAAAATCGTGGAAATGGTGCGGGATATGGGCGCGAAAAAAGTGTACTTTGCTTCCTGCGCGGCACCGCTGCGCCATCCCTGCGTGTATGGAATCGATATGCCCAGCCGCCAAGAGTTTATTGCGAACACCTTGACCGCTTCCGAGACGGCTAGAAAAATCGGCGCGGATGCGTTGTTCTACCAAGAACTTGAGGATTTGGCGGAAGCGGTGCGAGAAGGAAATCCAAAAATTAAGCGTTTTTGTATGGCGTGTTTTGATGGAAAGTATGTGACGGCCGACGTGACGGAAGAGGTTTTGCGTGCGGCTGAAGAAAGTCGCGGTGCCGCACAAGTGCCGTCGGAGGTGCTGGCGAAAGAAAAACAAATCCCTCTTTTATGAAACGAGTCCTTCTAGTGGGCAACGGAGCCCGAGAACATGTCATTGCCGAGACCTTGAAGCGCAGTCCATCGGGCTGTGAATTGGGTGTTTTTGGAAATGCAAACAACCCCGGCATTCGCGCTTTGGCTTCTTCGTATTTTGTGGCGAATTCTTTGCTTAATTTTGAGGCGCTTCGCGCCTTTGCTCGGGACTTTCATCCAGACTTTGCGTTCATCGGTCCTGATGATCCTGTGGGCGCCGGCGCGGCGGATGCGCTTTTGGAAGAAGGCGTTGAGAGTGTTGGTCCTCTGAAAATTTTGGCGCAACTTGAGAGTTCAAAATCGTTCACGCGGGATTTACTCCAAAAATACGGCATCCCCGGAAATCCGAAATTTCGCGTTTTTACGAGCTCGGAAGGGTTGAGAGAATGGATGGAAGAACTCGGTGATTATGTGGTGAAAGCCGACGGCCTTATGGGTGGTAAGGGCGTGCAGGTTTCCGGTGAGCATTTAAAAACAATCGATGAAGGAATCGCTTTTGCCGAGCTGGGAATCGCCAAATTCGGACGAGTGGTGGTGGAAGAAAAATTCATCGGCGAGGAGTTTTCTTACATGAGCTTTGTGGATGGAACGCATGTGGTGGATATGCCTGCCGCGCAGGATCACAAACGGGCTTATGAAGGTGACACCGGCCCAAATACAGGCGGAATGGGAACCTACAGCGATGCCGATCACTCCCTTCCCTTTTTAAAGCCTTCTGATTTGCAGTCCGCGCACGAAATCACCGTGGCCGTTTTAAAAGCGCTGCATGAAGAAACCGGAAAATACTACAAAGGTATTATGTATGGAGGCTTTATGGCGGTAAAGGATGGTGTTCGTCTGATTGAATACAATGCGCGTTTCGGCGATCCCGAGGCTATGAATGTTTTACCACTTTTGAAGACGGATTTTGTGGCGATTTGCGAAGCGATTTTGAAGGGCACTCTTGACACTTTGGACGTGGAATTTGAGAAAAGGGCGACCGTTGTTAAGTACATCGTGCCGGAAGGCTATCCTATTTCGCCGCGCAGGGGCGAAAAGATTGAAGTGGGCGCAGTACCGGAGGGCGTGCGCATGTATTATGCGGCCGTGGATGCTCGCGAGGATGGTTTGTATTTATCGAGCTCGAGGGCGCTGGCTTTTGTGGGAGTTGGAGCAACTTTAGCGGAGGCCGAGGCGGCGGCAGAAAGCGCGGTGAGCAGTGTGAAAGGCCCTGTATCCTATAGACGAGATATTGGAACCGCGGCGCTTATTCAAAAACGGGTGGAGCATATGAAAGGATTGCGCCGATAAAGTTTATTCTGCCGAGTGTTCAAATAGACAAAAGCAAATATTGTTCTCCGCCTCCTGCCCGGGCAGGAATTTTACAATACTTTTATGTTTGTCATCATTCTTTACTTGCTCTTCTTCTTGGAAGCTTTTTTATGGGTGGATTTTTTCTTAGCAGCTGATTTTTTCACCGGTACGGCCTTGCCCACTTTTTCATCCAAAATGGCTTTTTGTTCTTTTACGTATTTGGAAACGGTCTTTTTGAATTGATCGGCTTTACGATTGGCTTTGCGGAGCATGGAGTCGAGTTCTTCGCGCTTCATGTTGGCCACAGAGGCCACTTTGTCTTTGGCGCCTTCAAAAAGATCTTGAACGCCGGGGCTTTTTACAAAATCCACGGCCATGTCTTTCATTTCGTTAGCCATGTCCTCCAAATCACCCAAGAGGGCTTTGGTGTCGCCTTTGGCAATTTTTTTGCGGATGTTCTTTCCTTCATCGGGCGCGAAAAGAAGTCCGGTTATGGCTCCGGTTAAAATTCCGAGGCCAAGCGCGATTTTTCCAGCTTTGTGTCCCATGGCGTTGGGTTAGGGGTAAAAATAATGTGTCCCTTACGGGACGCTTTTATAAGCTCACCTTCGGTGAGTGTACGTCGCGAAGGATGTGGATGTCAAACTCCTGAAGCATAAGATTCAGCCGATAAAGCGGTAAGCCCACCACATTAAAATAATCGCCTTCGATTTTTTGAACGAAAAGTGAACCGTAACCCTGCACGGCGTAGGAAGCCGCTTTATCCATGGGCTCCCCCGTTTTGATGTAGGCGCGAATTTCCTTTTCGCTGAGGGAAAGAAAAGTTACGCGAGTGGATTCGACGTGAGTGATTTTTTTGCCTTGGCCGATGAGACAAAGACCCGTGAGCACTTCGTGCGAATGGCCTTGAAGCAGCGAAAGCATTCGAAAAGCGTCTTCTTTGTCCTTGGGTTTTTCCAAAATCAACCCTTTAAAAACGCCGACTGTGTCCACCCCTAAGACCAAACGCCCCGGATGGCGCCGGGCCACCTCTTCGGCTTTACCCACGGCGTTCTCTGCCACAAGGGCTTCGGGCGTCTGGCTTGAATGTGCAAGCTCTTGAAATCCCAGGGCGGGATCCACCTCAAAATCAATCTGAAGAGACTGAAGCAATTCGATGCGGCGAGGACTCTTGGAAGCCAGGATGAGGAGGTTTTTCATTTTCCTTTGACAAGATAAGGTTTAGTCCCTATATTTTTCGGGCAAACACGCACGCTAGTGCGCTTTAATAATAGCAAAGCTATGCCAATCATCAAATCAGCAAAGAAGAAAGCGCGACAAGATATTCACCGTCAAGCACGCAACTACCTCACTCGAACCGCTTTGAAAAAGGCAATTCGCACCTTCAATGACGCGGTGAAAGGTGGAAAAAAAGAGGAAATGGCGAAAGCTTTAAGTGCCGCTTATAAGGTTATTGACACCGCCGCCAAGAAGAAAATTCTCGAAAAAAATACGGCCGCACGCCGAAAAGCGAGTTTGGCTAAAAAAGTGGCTGCCAAGAAGGTTTAGCGCGTTGCCACAATCACTCGATCTTCCCCATTTAAGTCCTGAATAGCCCCCAGGATTTTTTCGATGGGATAAGGGTAGGATTCCCCACGGACCGTTCCGGGGTCATTGGTCAGGAAAATTTCGCCTTCGTACCCGTAAACAAGGATCATGTGGTGCCCGGGGCCCGGTTCCCCATAGTTAGGATTACCCAAGGTCTGCCCGTTCACCGGAACCAGCAGGATTTTCCCTTGATCCAGAGCGGAAAGCAGAGCTTCCCTGCTGACGTCGTAAGAAATTTCAGCCTGTACATTGAAATATTCTTTGAGCACGCGAAGCGTTTGATCGAGATCGGTGTCTTTAAAAGTTCCCAAATTGGCGGTTTCCCAGTTTCGAAGCTCCAAAAGTGCGGAACCGGAATCGTCCAGAGTTGCATTTTTTGCCCAAGCGGAGACCATCAGCGTCGAGGCTTCTTCCGCAAAATAAGTCCAGGGCTCATCCCAAATGCCGTAGGGAGCTTGGCTGGTAAAAGGCGGCACTTCAAAAGTCACAGTTTCAAGTATAATTGAACTATTTTTTTGCTCAAGTATGTTCTCGAGTAAAAAGGCTTCGGAAGCGGTCGAATTCGGGCTGGTTTCCTTCCACTGACCGGCCACCAAAATTCCATCCACAAAAGCAATGACGACAATCACAAGAATACTCAGTTTGTTCAGCCAATCTTGAAACATAAGTTTGGTTATTTCCACTCCTCGGCAGCCAATTGATTCAATTCTTTCATAATACGATACAAAGCGTTCGGACTCTCGGGGTCGAACGGATCTTCTGAAGATTCGTAACGTATTTCATCACCATCTTCATCTCTTCCGGAAGGATCGAAAAGTCGCACAAATTTCGGATCGGGTGGAGCTGTTTCTTCTTCCATTCCTGAATCTGTCGGATGATCCAGCTCATTCAGTTTCAAAGCGATTAATGCGATCTCATGTTCCACTTGGCCTTCATCGAGAAGAAGTTCCGTTAAAACAAGAGCCAATAATGGCGCCGCACGTTCTTCATCCCCTCCAGCAACGCTGCAGGCGTGGTAAAAAGCGTCTCGGTATAAACTTTCAGGAATGCTGTCTTTGAATTCGGTGTAGGGATCATCCGACGATTCTATTTCGTCTTCTTCGCCTTCCGGTGTTTCTAAATCTCCAACGAGTCGTAAAAGAGGGGTGTCTTTTGGTCTAAATGTCATAAATCAGATGAATAAAAAATCAGGCAAATTCAAAAAGGGGATTCGTTTGCCTTTCTCTTCTCCCCACTCTGTAAAGATTACGGTTAAAGTGCTGTCCGGATTTATTTTGACGGACTCAACTCTACTGGATGAGCCATCGCTTCTTCGAACACATAAAACTCGAGCCTCCAGTAAGCCGTTAAGCAGCCTTTCCGCCTCGTCTTTTGAACCTTTTAAAAGTGCGGTGATTGCATTTGTGAGCATCACTGCAGATTCTATACCATCATCATCCGGAGCGCTTTCCATCATGGGTTGATTAGTAAAGGTTTAAATTCAGCCTTAAAAGCTAAATTCTGTCAATTCTCCCTCGAGGACTGGTTATTGCTCTCACCACCAAATCATGATATTCGACGGCGACATTAGTAAAATCGATACCCAAATGTTCCATGTCCCCCGTATAACCGCTTTGCTGCATAAAATCTCCTATGACGTGGGCGATTACAACGTCATAATCATGCTCTGAAAGTTCCGTACGAGTAATTCCTTTGTAATTTGCGTAACGACAAACATCCGCGTGGGTGATCCCCATTTCATTCATTCTCCTTTGGAGAAGATCTTCAGGATGTTCCATATATGTGCATGGTACATCCTTATCGAATTTTGTCAATGGTGGACCCAATCGGGTTCGAACCGACGACCTCTTCCATGCCATGGAAGCGCTCTAGCCAACTGAGCTATGGGCCCATCGGCGGTACATTAACGAATCCCTTTCCGTGCATCAAGCTAAAAGACTATTGAAAGTCAACGATGCGTATTCAAAAGGTTTTCAAGCTGATCGATAAGAGTTGGATCTCCCGATGCCTCGGCAACCATCATGGCGTCATCCCAGATGATTCGAGCATTGTGTAGACAACCCGCCCTTAAGAAGAGGAGACCTCGGCGGATTTCAAAAGCCACTTGAGCGGCATCATTTCGACCCGCTGCCTCAACTTCAGCCTCACGTTGTGCACACCACGCTTGAAATTCCGGGCATTCTCCAAACTTTTCAAAGTTACGGGGACCAATTTCATGCAAAATAGCCGCCAAAGGTTCGTCTTCGGGGTATTGTACCATTTCCGATTCCGGAGGAGATTCATCTAACATGGCAATATGATACCATAAAAAAAGCTTAAAGTAAAGGGCTTGTGCAGTGTGGTCATACTTGTCCCTCTACTGCATTTTTTGTGGTTTTACATTGGAAAATCACTTCCTGAGCAGTAATAAAACCAAGCCAACCATTCGGTCTTTTTCATTTGCGGGGCTTTCCGCAATCAAAAGTGTCAGAGCGGTGAGTGTCTCTGGTGTAATATGGAGCGGATTGAGAAGACCTGATTTTTGCAGATACCAGACGAAAGCAAATGCCCCTGACCGTTTGTTCCCATCTGTAAAGGGGTGGTCTTTCACCATGAAATAAAGTAGATGGACGGCTTTTTCTTCCACGGTTGGATAAAGATCTTCTCCGCCAAAAGACTGGAGTACATTCCCAACGATGCCATGAAGACCGTGATGAGTTCGCTCATTTGCGAAGAGTTCTGTTGCGTCTTTTTTTGACATGAGATCTTTTCGAAGAATATGAATTGCCTCTGTGAGTTCTTCTGCCGTGAAGATGACTTCCTCTTTGGACAAGCCTGACTTGGGTAGTTTTGCTGAGTCGTATGCTTCAAGAGACAGCCAGGTTTTGGCGAAAGTAGTGACTAAACTTAATACGCTTCTCATATCCACAGATTGATCTCCTGGAAGTAGAAGCTTTACTTCATTGACTGCTTTTAAGAATTGGTCGAGATTTTGAGCAACTCGTTTTTTGTTGAGGGTATAACCTTGAGTGATGTGTTCACGAATGGTTTTTGTGGCCCATTGACGGAATTTCGTCCCAGCAAGTGAGTTGATACGGTATCCAATAGATATAATGACATCCAAATTATAAATTTCTAAACTACGTTTAACAGTTCTGCTCCCCTCTTTCCGAACTTGTTCCATTTTGGAACAAGTTGCCTTTTTTGAAAGTTCTTTTTCTTGGTATACCGATTGTAAATGTTTAGTCACCGCTTGAGGGTTGACATCAAAGATAGCGGCCATTTGTGCTTGAGTAGCCCATATGGTTTCTTTTTTGAAATCACCTTTCAGGTCAATCCCACCTGATTTGGACTGATAGATGATCACTGCATTTTTGGACATTTTTTTCATACGTTCATGCTGGCATGAGCGAAAAGTTTTTGCAAGAAAATGCTGACGTTAGTGTCGGATGACAACATTTATGAAAAAGTGGGTTTTAATTGAGGAGCTTGGCCAATTTTGTAGCACTCTTATTCAGTTCCTTGTCCTTGAAATGCAGTTCTTCGACATCAGTTTTTGTATGAAACTTTGAATCCACTCATAAGATTCATTGGGGTCTGGGGCTGAGAACTCAACGAGCGAAGACCCTTTGAGGAAGTCTTCCATCTCTGCTAACGTGTGTGTGCGTGTGAAGTGCATGATGATGTTCATAGTCCCATGCTACTGCGCACGCTCTTTCGTGTGCAGTCTCCTGTTTCAGGCCCATTCCGCATTGGAATGCCAGCCTTCCTTCAGGCCCATCTTGTATTGGATAAGAGTTACTCTTGACCAATCTCCCCAGCAGTGTATGATGAGCGCTAATCCTTAATTAATCTTTATTATGGAAGCATCACAAGAAAGCGCATGGACTGATCGTTCAAATGATTGTATCCCTCATCAGAGTTTGCATATATTAGGAGATAGCCAAGGAGGTAGAAGACAGGCAAGTCTACTTTTACGAAAAATGGGAACTCAAGCGGGACGTGGCATCGTTGTTCGTGAGTTATGGCCAGCAGGTGACCGTGTTCCTCAAGAGTTTTCTAGTGATCGCGAGCTGGCGAGAGCGATGCAGCAACTTGGCTTGCCCGTTTTTGATGGCTTAGAACGTGTACGACGTTCTGTAGCTGCGACTCAACTCCCCGGCTAAATCAGGTCTAGAAAACGTGTGAGCCTTGGATATCTTAGTAAACTTTTGGTACTTTCTTTTTGAAGGCTGCACTTCGTGCAGTGTGGTGGGCCCGCTTGGACTTGAACCAAGGACCAAGAAGTTATGAGCCTCCTGCTCTAACCAACTGAGCTACGGGCCCGACATGTGAAAGAATAAATCCTGAGGCCGGGATTAGTTTAATTTGAATCAGAAGTGAATGCAAGAAAGCGTTACTTGGCGGTGGCCTCTGCATCGGAGGCATCATAGCGGGCATCATCGGGAATGTTCTTACCGTAGTGGCCGTCTTCAATTGGATCGGGCATTCTTCGATCTAAAGTACTGAGTTCATCTCCCAACATTCCAAGAAGAAATTCCCTTCCATCACCATCAAGGCTAGGGTTATCCAGAGCCGTCAAAATTGGAAGAAGGGCTTCACGTGCTTGCGGATTCAATTGTTTCGCACCTTTAAGCAAATCCAATCTTCCGAGTCTTTCTATTAGGGTTTCTGCGGGATTTTGAAGAAAAGTACATCGTTCAGGGGCCTTGTGTACTGGCAATGAGCTTGGTCTGTGCATATTATTATAGAATATATTACGCTTTAGTAAAGCACAGTCTGTTTAACAAGGCAAGTAGAAAGATTATTGCTTCTTGGAGTGGGAATCTGTAATCTGTAAATGTGCTCGACATTCAAAATCTTCAAGTTTCGGCGGGAGATAAGGAAATTGTGAAAGGGCTTTCGCTCTTGGTCAAGCCGGGGGAAATTCATGCCATAATGGGCCCGAATGGAAGTGGCAAGAGTACGCTTTCGAGTACGCTCATGGGACATCCCAAATATAAAGTGACCCACGGGAAAGTCCGTTTTGAGGGAAAAGATCTTTTGAAAATGAACCCGGCGGAGCGAGCGGTGGCGGGGCTGTTTTTGGCGTTTCAGTACCCCAAGGAAATTCCGGGGGTGAATTTGGTTTCGTTTTTGCGAGCGGCTTACAATGCCGTGAACAAGGCGCGAAAAAAGTCATTCAAACCCATGCCGCTCTATAATTTTAAGAAACTTTTGAAAGAGAAAATGGATTTAGTGGGGCTGGGGCACGGATTTATGAATCGAGCGACAAATGAGGGGTTTTCCGGAGGTGAAAAAAAGAAGGCGGAAATTTTGCAAATGGCTTTGCTCGAGCCAAAGTTGGCGATTTTGGATGAAACGGACTCGGGACTCGATATTGATGCTTTGAGAACAATTTGCGGAGCCATTAAGGAAGTGAAAAAATCAAAGCAAAGCTTGTTAATGGTGACGCACTACGAACGAATGCTGAAGTATTTAAAGCCGGACCATATTCACATCATGATGGACGGGAAAATTGTGATGAGTGGCGGGAAAGAGCTGGCTGCGCATTTGGAGAAAGAGGGGTATGATTATGTGCGTCGCAAGCTCGCGGAAAAAAATCCCTTAAAAGTAATAAAATGAGCGGTGCTCTTTCCTATCTCCAAGATTTGGATCGCAGTGTCTTTGATGGCCACAATAAGCAGGGCGATGCGAAGCACGCGCAAAAAGGGCTTTCGAAGGCTTTGGTCCGACGAATTTCAAAAGATAAAAATGAGCCGGCTTGGATGCTGGCGCATCGGCTGAAGTCGCTTGAGAAATGGAAAGAGCTTAAGTTGCCGACCTTTGGAGTGGATCTTTCGCACATTGATTTTGAGGACATCATTTATTATGCGGCGCCCTCCGAAATGAAGGGTTACGCCACGGAATGGAAAGATGTGCCCGAAGACATTAAACGAACCTTTGAACGACTGGGAATTCCTGAAGCAGAGCGAAAAGTTTTGGCTGGAACGGGCGCGCAATACGACAGCGTGAACGCCTACCACAAATTGAAAGAAGAATGGGAAAAGTTGGGGGTGATTTTTGAAGACATGGACGTGGCGCTGCAAAAGTATCCGGATTTGGTGAAACAGTATTTTATGAAATTGGTGCCTTCGCACGATCATAAATTCGCGGCGCTGCACGGAGCGGTGTGGAGCGGAGGAACCTTTTTATTTATTCCCAAAGGAGTGAAAGTGACGGCGCCCTTGCAGGCGTACTTCCGCATGAATGCCAAAAACATGGGGCAGTTTGAACACACTTTGATTATTATCGAAGAGGGCGCCGAAGGGCATTATATTGAGGGTTGCAGTGCGCCAAAGTATGGCTCAACTTCGCTGCACGCGGGCTGTGTGGAAATTTTTGTGAAGCCCGGGGCGAAGTTTCGTTATTCGAGCGTTGAGAATTGGTCGCAAGACACCTACAACCTCAATACCAAACGCGCCGTTGTCGATGAAGACGCCACCATGGAATGGGTGGGCGGAAATTTGGGCAGCGGACGAACGATGCTTTATCCGTGTTCCATTTTACGCGGACGCGGTTCGCACGCCGACCATTTGGGAGTGGCTTTCGCCAATGCGGGTCAAATTCAAGACACGGGCGCAAAGGTGATTCACATTGCGTCGGACACGAGTTCAACGATTTTGACGAAAAGCATTTCCAAGGGCGGCGGGCGCAATGTGTACCGCGGGCTTTTGCAAGTGAATAAGGGCGCAAGGGGAACCAAATCGCAAATTCGCTGCGACAGTTTGATTTTGGATGACAAGTCCAAGAGCGACACCTACCCCACCATGCGCATCAATGAAGATGACGTTTCCGTCGGTCACGAAGCGAGCACGGGAAAAATCAGCGAAGAACAATTGTTTTATTTGCAAAGTCGCGGGCTCAGTGAAGACGAAGCGCTCGCGATGATTGTGAATGGATTCATCGATCCCATTGTGAAAGAACTGCCGCTTGAATATGCGGTGGAGATGAATCGTCTTATTGAAATGGAAATGGAAAAATCTATCACATGAAGAAAACCCTAAAAAATTTGGATGTTCTCGCTTTGCCGGCGGAAAAAACGCTGGATTTAACCGTTGAAGCGGGAGCGGAAGTATGGGTGCAGGAAGAGGAAGGAAATTTGCGAGAGCGTGAAATCTTAATGACTTTGAAACCGGGTGCGCGGGTGAATTGGATTACGCGGAGCGAAGCGCACGCTGAAGCGAAAGCGAAGGCGCTTATCAAAAAGAAATTTATCCTCGAAGAAGGTGCGGAGCTCGATTATTTCCATCATGTGTTTGGAAACTGCGAAGATTCGACCGAAGTGGTTTTGAAAGGCGGAGAAAGTCGGGTTCATTCTCAAACTTTATTTTTCGGGCAAGACTCGGAAAAGCAAAATCTTACCGTGAATCATGTACATCAAGGTAAAAATACTCGTTCCAAAATGATTTCGCGCGGCGCGGTGAAGGACAGCGCGTACAGTCATTTTTTTGGAAACATCACCATGCAGCCTGGATGCAGCGGAGCCGATGGCAGTTTGGAAGAACACAACTTGCTGCTCAGCAGCGGATCTAAAATTGAGGCGGTTCCGGCGCTTGAAGTGCATCACGATGAAGTGCAGGCTTCGCACAGTGCGACTTTGGAGCGAATCGACGATGAAAAACTTTTTTATTTGCAAAGTCGCGGCCTTCCCTCCCATGAAGCCATGGAACTTTTGGTGGAAGGATTTTTTTGGGACGCCTTACGAAAATGTCCGAATCTTGCCTTCTCCGAACGAATTTTTAAAGAACTCCTTCAATGTCTGTAAAAACTCAATTTCCATTTTTTAAAAAACATCCGAAGGTGGTGTATTTGGACAGTGCTTCGACAAGTCAGCGATTGGGAGTTTCCCTCAAAGCGGAAGAAAGTTACTATTTGGATTTTAACGCGAATGTGCATCGAGGACTTTACCCGCTCGCCGAAAAAGCCACCGAAAAATATGAAGCGGTGCGTGAAACGGCGCGACAGTTTTTGAACGCGAAAAGCAGCAGTGAAATTGTTTTCACTCGCGGAGCGACGGAAAGTCTCAATATTGTTGCCCAAGGATGGGGGCGCAAGTTTTTGAAGCAAGGCGATGAAATCGTGCTCAGCGTTTTGGAACATCATTCCAATTTGGTTCCATGGCAGATGGTTGCGAAAGAAACAGGTGCGGTTTTGCGATTTTGCCCGATTTTGAGCACGGGAAATCTCGATTATAAATCTCTCGAAAAGCTCATCACAAAAAAAACAAAAATCGTCACTATGACTGGGCTTTCGAATACGCTTGGGACCGTGATTGATTTGTCCGTGGTGCTTCGCTTTGCACGCAAAGTGGGTGCAAAAGTCTGCGTGGATGCGGCGCAACTTGCGGCTCACTTCCCCATCGACGTTCAAAAGCTCGATGTGGATTTTCTGGCTTTTTCCGGACATAAAATTTATGGCCCCACCGGTGCCGGCATCCTGTATGCCAAGCGCGAAATCCTGGAAGAAATGGACCCCTGGCTGGGCGGCGGCGACATGATCCGCGAAGTGCACGAAGAATTTTCCACGTGGAACGAAACGCCTTGGAAATTTGAAGCGGGCACACCGAACATTGCGCAAATCATCGGTATGGGCCCCGCCATGAAATTTTTAATGAAGCTCGGCAAGAACACCGTTATGCGCCACGACCGTGAAATGCAAGAATATATGTTTAAAAAACTTAACGAGCTGCCTTTTGTTAAAACCTACGGACCCAAAAGTTTTGACCAACACCGCGCCTGCATTTCCTTCACGGTCGACGGCGTGCACCCTCACGATGTGGCGGCCATTCTCGGCGAAATTGGCATTTGCGTGCGCGCCGGTCACCACTGCACCATGCCCCTCATGAAATCTCTGTGTTTGGTGTCTACGGTTCGAGTGAGTTTTGGAATTTACAATACGAAAGAAGACGTGGAAGCCTTGGCAAGAGGGTTGAAGAAAGTGGCGAAAGTTTTTAAGCTGGTTTAATTTCAGTATCTTTTCCTTCTGTTCAACTCTCTAACTTTTTCAGCCGTAAAACCTTTTTGAAATTTAAATGGGTGCTTTAGTATTTCTTCATTTAAAATTCTTATCTTTAATAATTTTAGAAGTTTTTCCCCTTCCGGCCATTCTCCGAATCCCGCGGCGGCGTTTATGTGGCCAGCTCCGGGGAGAATCACCAGCTCGGAGCCCCAAGATTTTGCGAAAAGTTTTGCGCGATCCAGGCTTACCCATAGGTCGTTATCGCCGGCAACCAAAATGCTTTTGAAGGGCAAAGTGTCGAGAGGGATTGGGGTGAATCCTTGTATTTCACTTGGGAAACCGGGCGCGTCGGCATCGCCGGGAGCTACAAGAAGGGCGCCTTTAATTTTTGCTTTCGTGGTTTGGCCAAATTGTTTTGCCCAGTGTGCGATCGTGGGGCAAGCTAAACTGTGGCCGACCAAAATGAGCTCATGGCCTTTGTATTTTTCGATGGTTTCATTCAGCGCCTTAATCCAACCATCTTTTTTTGGATTTTGCCAATCTTGCTGTTCGACTTTTACGGCATTCGGGTATTTTTTCAGCCATAAGCTTTGCCAGTGCTCGGGGCCGGAATCTCCCCAGCCGGGAAGGATGAGGATTATTTCACTCATTTTAGATAGGAAATTATTTTTTTATCCAAGGTCAGTAACGGAATTTTTTCAGATAGAGCAGTGGCTACTATGATTCTATCTGCGGGATCGGCATTGTTAAAACCTGATAAGTTACAGCTGAGAACAACTGTTTTTGGATTTAAGGCGAGGAGGGTCACACCGGAACGTTCCAAAGAGAGTGAAATCCAGGTTATTATTTCTTGATTTAATGTGAGTCGTTTTTTACTTACGAGCATGGCAATTTCCCATATTGAAATAATTGAAAGGCACTTCTCAATCCTTTCATCTTCAAGAACTTTTAGATGTTTCTTTGGAGCACCTTCATCTGAAAGCCATTTCACCCAAATATGGGTGTCTATAAGATACCTTTTTCTGCGTTCCATTCTACATCTATAGGTGAAATAATATCTCCCGTTATTTTACACGTTCCCTTCATACATCCCAAAATTTTTGTTTTTTTCTTTGGTTCCAATGGAACTAACTTCACAACAGGCTTACCATGTTTTGTGATGGTAATTTCCTTTTTATACAGTTGAACGTCATCCATAATTTGAAGACATTTAGCCTTAAATTTTGTGGCAGAGAGGGTTTTCATCATATGGTCATTTTTATCTGACCATATTTTAGCATGAAGAAAAGTTTCGAGCAAATATTTCCTGCTGTCGGTGTGGTGACAACAGGGGGCTTTTTTGCTAGTCTTTCGCCACTATGGACTTGTACGCAGAACAAATCATAGACCTCTCAAAAAATCCTCTCAACCGAGGGGCACTCGCGAATGCGAGCTTTACTCACTCGGGTGTCAATACTACATGTGGAGATCATGTGAGGCTGTATGTTTTGGTGAAGGGAGGGAAGGTGAAAGAGGCCATGTGGGAGGGTGACGGCTGTGCGATCAGCATTGCGGCGGCATCGGTGCTGACCGAGGAAATGAGAGGAAAAAAAGTTGAGGATTTGGGTTGGATTAAAAAGGAGGATTTATTTGAGTGGCTGGGGATCGATCATTTGGGGCCGGCACGCGTGAAGTGCGTGACTTTGTGTTTGGAAACTTTGCAACTTGGGTTAACCCAAGAACCCAATCTGTAAGCTTTGACAAAATTCAAATATGAAAGCTAATTTCCAGGACTATTTTAGAGAGCTAATCGGCAAGAAAGAAGCTGAACAATTTTTTTGTACAATTGAGGCAAAGTTGGCGATGCCGAGAAGCATTCGAGTAAACACGCTCAAAATCAGTAAAAAGGATTTGGGAGTGTGGTTCGGCAGTCAGGGGTACAAAGTAAAAGACAGTCCTTACTCCGGCGATGGCTTGGAGGTGACGGGCTCCGGACAAGAGTGGGCGCTGAAGCTTCCCTATCACGCGGGTTTCACGTATCCGCAAGACAGCGCGTCCATGTTTGCGGTGGAACTTTTGGATCCGCAGCCTGGTGAAACGGTTTTGGATTTGACAGCGGCGCCCGGCGGAAAGAGTACGCACATGGCTCAGCGCATGAAGAACACCGGCGTTTTGGTGGCGAATGACATGGACAGCCACCGACTGAAGGCACTCCGCTCGAATTTAAGTCGGCTCGGCATTGTGAATGCTTACGTTTCCCGACTCGCGGCCTCGAAAATGGCGAACTTTTATCCGGAAACTTTTGATCGCATTTTGCTGGACCCTTCCTGCAGCGGCGAAGGACTTTTTGTGACGAGCGAAGGGCAGCCCGACTATTGGAACAAGAAAGCGGTAAAACACTTTTCCGGTTTGCAGTTCGGTCTTTTGAAACAGGCTTTTCAAATGCTCAAACCCGGCGGACGCTTGGTGTATTCCACGTGTGCGCTCAACGCCATTGAAAACGACGGCGTGGTGAATGATTTTTTGGCTAAAACGCCTGAGGCTGCACTCGATGAAAGCGCCGAGAAGGAACTGAAAAAGCGAGGGATTAAAATTCCAAAACAATTGGCCGATTTGAAGGGCATCCGCTTTTGGCCTCAAAAAACAGGCACAAAAGGATTTTTCTGCATTGCCCTGACAAAAACAAGTTCACAAAACTTAAGGCGACCGGAAGGACGGTCTGTTTTGCGGGTTTTAAAAGCTCAGGAACGTGGACTTTATGATGATTTTTTAAAGGAGGAATTTGGTGTGAGCACTGCAGACTACGAGTGGGTTCCTTATGAGCATCATTTGTTTTTGATCGGGAAAGATTTGCTTCAAGTTGCTCCGCCACCCGGTTTCTCGCTGGCTCTTCCCGCGCTAAAAACGTACGAGGGCGATGAAATGAAACCCAGCCATGAAGGAGCGGTCTTTTTTACAGGGCGGGCAAAAAAACATGTTCTTGTACTCAGCAAGGAAAACATGGAAAAAGCCATGAAGCACGAACCGCTCAGCCTGCCCAAAGTGAAAGAAGGAATGTACTTTGCAAAGTACCTCGATTTTCCCATCGGTCTGCTCAAAGTAGGCTCACAACGAACGGAGCTACTCGTGCCAAAAATGGCCTAGTTCCAGCCTTCCTTCTTCATCGCATCTTGGGCGGCGGATTGTTCGGCATCTTGTTTGGAGGGACCGTTGCCTTCACCGGCGAGACGTTTTCCAAAAGAGATGCCCATTACAAAATTTTTGTCGTGGTCGGGGCCGGATTCGGAAATGAGTTCGTAGGTGGGCGTGAGGTTGTAGCGATCTTGAGCGAGTTCTTGCACGCGGGATTTGGAATCCACGTTGAGGCCTTTTTCGATGATTTCATCAAGAAGCTGTGCAATGTTTTTGAGAATGAATTCATCGGCGACTTGGAAGCCTTTGTCCAGGTAAATTGCGCCAATGAGCGCTTCTAAAGTGTTTGCCAAAATATATTCTTTTTCGCGGCCGCCGGAGAGTTCTTCCCCGCGACTGAGCAGCAAATATTGGCCGAGATTCAGCTCCTTGGAGACGCGAGCGAGATTTTTTCCTTTTACGAGCGCGCTGCGCCAATTGGTGAGCTGGCCTTCCGGTTGATCGGGGTATTCCTTGTACAAAAATTGCGTCACGGAAAGTTCCAAAACCGCATCACCCAAAAATTCGATGCGTTCGTTGTAGTGCCTTTCACTGGGGTGCTCGTTGATGTAGGACTTGTGGACAAAAGCAAGCGTGAGAAGGCTTTTATCTTTAAAGGAGATGCCAAGGTTCGTCTCCAAGTCGTTCATGTTTTTAATTTTTACGGTCATAGTTGTTTCTGCTTATCGTAGATAGAGCTTAATACGCCGTTTACGAATTTTGAAGAGCTTTCGGTGCCAAACTCCTTGGCAAGTTCAATGGCTTCGTTTATGGCAACCAAATCCGGAATGTCTTTATCGTATAAAAGTTCGGCAATTCCAAGCTCCAAAATGGCTCTGTCGATGGGAGCGATTTTTTCCCACGACCATTCGGGCGCGAATTTTTCAATGGTTTTGCGAATTTTATTACGGTGGAGGAGAACTTTTTTAAGGAGATGGAGGGCGTAGGTTTGATCCTGGATGCTGAGGGCGCCATTCACCAAGTTATATGACAAAACCGCTTCCACTTTTTTGAGAACGGCACTACGCTTCGCTTCATGCTTGCCACCACGGAATTCCCAAGCAAACAGGGTTTGCATCACCGTAGCCCGGAGAACGTGGCGCTTTGAAGCCATGAAAAAGTTTAAAAGAACAAACTATTCCGCTTTGATGGTCGTGACCTTTGCCTTTGCCTTTGCCTTTGCAGCGCTCTTTTTTAAGCCCTGCTGAGCGAGGCGCTTTCCAAGTACGTCACGGCCCTGGTACATCCCGCATTCTTTGCACGCTTGATGTTGAACCATTTTAGTCTTGCAGGAAGGACAATTCTTCAATGATGCGACATTGCTCAGTTTAAGCTGAACACCTCGTACAAAAGTTTTATAGCGCCTGCCTGAGCGCGCTTTCGATTGTTTCCGTTTAGGGACCGCATGTTTTGCCATAAGTCGCTGTGTAAAAGATTGCCCGGATTGGGCCGCGTCGGTATTTTAGTGGATTCTAAGAAGATTGCAAGGCGAAGTCAGATCAGTGTGGACTATGATATTTCTGCATTTTTAAAATTCAAAATGGCTTGTGCAAGCTGTAAAATGAACTTTTAAGTCTGCGTACGCAGACTTTTTGCTCAAAATAATGGCTGAAGAAAGCCATTAGTGTTTAAAGAACTGATGCCCATTCTTTTCCAAAAATATCTCTACCTGACAAACGGGTATTTTCATACCCTGGACATGATCTCAATTCATTCTGAAGAGCTATTAAACGTAAACGAAATTGGTAGCTATTCTGAAAAATAGTCCGGAGAATTTCAATGGCTTTCTCAATGTCTGTTTGACCTAAAATAATCTTCTCCAATGCGAGAGATAATTCCTGAATGAGTGTATCAATTGGAAGAAGTAAATCCGCATCAGGACATTCTCTGAGTCCTTCTCCTATCAATCTCTCATAAATACTCTTCATTCTGAAACAGCTGTGGCGCATATCATCAACGAGTTCATCTCTTCGATCACCTGATCTCCAAAAATCTAAATCATTGATCAAACCTTGGATGTAGACGGCAAAACCCTTTTGATAAAACCTACCGCGATTTAAAAAATCGGTATGAAGTATTTCCGGATCTTCAATGAGAGCGGCTTCGTGTTCCATAGTTATTTGATAATGTCCTTCAATCCTGACAGTGCTTTCACTCCTTCATCCCCCGGTTTGGCTTCTTCGTACTTTTGGCAGGGTTTTTTACAATGTGGGCTGAGTGCCAAGTTTAAAATGAGGTCTTGGCGGACGGGTTCGAGAGGGTCGAGTTCGAGGCGATGGGTGTCCATTTTGAGGTGTTCGTTTTCATCGTCGCCTTCCACGGGGGCTTCCTCGTAAAAAAGCCACTCGGATGGTTTGAAGACCAAAGGGATTTTGAGTTTCTTGGCACAACGGGAACAGGAAGAAATTTGGCTTGCTTTGATCTCTTGAATGAGCATCATAATGCCCTCCTGCACGCGCAGGAAGTTCCCACGGACGACTGCGGGACCTTGAATTTCGGGTACTGAAAGTTCGGCGGCGGAGAACGTCAATTCAAAGGCTTCTTGGGTGCCGTTTGCAGCTCTGTAAATTTGAGCGATTTTGATCATTGGGGGTGGGAATTATATTATGAAGTCGCTCAGTGTACAACTTTTTGTAGACTCCGCTTCGCCGAGCGATTAAACTAAGCGCATGTTTGGCTTCAAAAATAGCTTAGGACAAAGGCGGGAGCGCTTGTTCACGGTCCTCGACATCGGCACGGAATTCGTCAAAGTTTTGGTTTGTGCGGTGCAAGGGAAAGAAGTGGAAGTGTTGGGACGCGGCATCAAACGACAAAACGCGGGTGAGATGGAGAGCGGAACCATTACCGATATTGCCGGCGTGCTGCAGCATTGTCATGAGGCTATGGCGGAAGCCGAAAAAATGGCGGGTGAAAGCCCGAGTATGCTCATTATGGGGATTGCCGGAGAGCTCATCAAGGGAGCGACTTCGATGATTACTTACAAGCGGCGGGACCCTTCGAGCAAAGTGCATCAAGAAGAATTGAAAAACATCATTCACAAAGTGCAGTGGAAGGCGTTTGAAAAAGTGCGAGGAGATTTGGCCTACGAAACGGGCTTCAATGAAATCGATGTGAAATTGGTGCACGCGGCCATTGTGGACACGCGCATCGACGGTTACAAAGTTTCCAATCCAATCGGATTTCAGGGACGGGAAGTGACAATGAGCGTGTTTAACGCTTTTTCGCCCCTGGTTCATTACGGCGCTCTTCAAACGATCAGCGCGGAACTCGACAAAGAGCTTTTGGCGATTATGGCCGAGCCTTACGCGGTGGGACGTCTGCTTGGAGGAACCGAACTGCAAGGCTACAGCGGGATTTTTATTGACGTGGGCGGAGCGACTACCGATTTGGCGGTGGTGGTGGACGGCAGTGTGCTCGCCACCAAAATGTTTAATTTGGGAGGACGTTCTTTTACCAAGCGGCTCTCGCAATCGCTCAATATTTCTCACGAGGAAGCGGAGGAAGTGAAAATTGCGTTTTCCAATAATCAACTCGAGCATCAATCGCAGAGTATTGTGGCGAAGGCGCTGGCGGCAGATACGGAAATTTGGCTTTCCGGCATCTTCTTCAGTCTTCAAGAAATGAGCGAGCTTGATTCTCTTCCCGGCACGCTCTATCTTTGTGGTGGCGGATCGCTTCTTCCTCTTCTCAAGGAAGGTTTGGAGGGATCCGATTGGCATCGCAAATTGAAGTTTCCACGCAAGCCGCAAGTGAAATACTTGTTGCCCAAAAACATCTCGCATGTGAAGGACCAAACGAAATTGCTGGACTCCCCCGCCGACATCCCGCCGATGGCGCTCGCTACGGTGGGCATGGAAATTCTCAGCGAAGAAAAATTGCTCACGAAAATGCTGCAAAAAGTGGTGCGCCTCATGCAAGTTTAAACAGATTTAAACACGCCGAAAATGACCGACATTAAAAAGGTTTCAAAAAAGAAAATTCTCTTCGTGCAAATTGACGAAGAAATCACCAGAATTTTCGAACGGGTTGGAAAACTGCCATACAACGAAGTTTATTTGGTGGTTCCCAAGCGCGCGATTTTGCTGCAGAGCGTGGTGAATTTAAAAATCCTCAAACAAAAAATCAGCGAAATCGGAAAACAAGTGTCCCTCATCACCAATGACGTGAACGGGATGAAGTTGGCCTACCAAGCGGAAATCAAAGTTTTTGATCATTGGAATATCGAGGCACAGGCGGCGGAAGTGAAAGAAAAGGAACCGGAATCCGCACTCTTAAAGCCCGTTGCGGCGGCGCAAAATGAAGTGGAAGACGAGCTCCCTTCCCGTCTCCCTCAAAAAAAATCGTCCATTTTTGAAGTGGTGAAGCACAAGAAAAAGACGGAAAAAAGTTTCGGTTTCGCCGAGTGGTGGGCGGGTGTAAAAAAAGCACGGCTTGAAGCTAAAAATGTGGGGCTCTATTTAACGCCCGGGAAAAAACGTTGGATTTTTGCGGTGGTGGCCGGCAGTCTATTGTTCTTTTTTGTGATTGCGTACACCGTTCTTCCCGGAGCCACGCTAACCATTGAACCGACATCCGGCGTTATTTCCAAAGGAGTGAATATTATGCTCGAACCAAGTCCCGGCGACGGGCACAGCCTCAAAGCGTACGAAGTGGAAACCGACTCCGAGTACACCTTGACGCACTCGGCCACGGGAATTGAGAGTGAGGGTGCGAACGCGTCCGGCAAACTCACCATTATCAACACGAGCGGTGTTGCGAGGCCGCTCATCGCCACCACGCGTTTCCAAACCGACGACGGGATTGTGTTCCGCATTCAATCGGACGTGAGCGTGCCCTCCGGAACCGTGACGAGCCCCGGAAAATTGGAAGTTTCTGTTGTGGCGGACGCGCTGGATGCCAACGGGGCGGCGGTGGGCGAACGCGGGAACGTAGGTCCAAGTCGATTTTTTCTTCCGGCACTTCGCGAAGACACGCGTGACGCACTCTACGGCGAAAGTTATGCGGCCATGACGGGAGGAACCACGCTGGTTCACACCAAGGTGACGGAAGATGATTTGACGGCGGCCAAGGCCAAACTCGAAAGTAATCTCCAGGAAAAAGCACTGGCGGCGCTTCGCAAGGAAGTCTTGTCGCTCGGCAATGAGCAAGGACTGAATTTGAAACTTTTGGAAGATTCCGACGCCATTGTGTACGGGGCGGCCATCATTGATGTTCCTTATGAATTGGTCGGTCAAGAAATGGACAATTTTGAAATGACGGGGAGTCTGAGTATTTCCGGAGTGGCCTACGACAGCGATGCGCTCTACAACATTCTTAAAACCGAAATCGTCAGTGTGCAGACTCCTGGGAAACAATTGATTGCCGTGAAAGAAGATTCCATCAGTATTGTCGTTTTGGAAGTAAACAATGCCGGTTTAAGGTACAAACTCACTGCACAAATTCAAGGTATTGAAGAATATGAAATCGATCCCGAACTCGAAGGCGGTGCGGACTTGGCGGAAAAAATTAAAGAGCACGTTGCGGGAAAAAGTATTGAGGAAGCGACCAACTACATCCAAAATCTGCCCGAGGTGAACCAAGTGGAAATCACCGTGTGGCCGTTTTGGTCCCCCACCATTCCGAACCTTCCCGAAAATATAAAAATCAAGTCATTGTCCGAGAAAGAAGCCGTGGAAGTGGAGGAAGAATAAGAGGTTTGCAAAACTTGTTATTTTAAAAGCGCTACGCTACGCTACGCGTAATGACTCAAATCGCCTCGCAAAGCAAAGATTTTCCCCAGTGGTACCAAGACGTGGTGGACAAAGCCGAGTTGGCTCAGCACAGTAAAGTGAAGGGCTGCATGGTGATTCGTCCTTACGGCTACGCCATTTGGGAACTCGTGCAAGCGGAGCTCGACAGGCGCATTAAAGCGGCCGGCGTGAAAAATGCTTACTTTCCTTTATTCATTCCGCAGAGTTTTTTGACGCGTGAAAAGAATCATGTAAAAGGGTTTGCGCCCGAATGCGCCGTGGTAACGCATGGCGGAGGAAAGGAACTGGCCGAACCGCTTGTGGTGAGGCCGACTTCGGAAACCATTATATACGACACTTATTCCGATTGGATTCACAGTTATCGTGACCTCCCCTTGCTCATCAATCAATGGGCCAATGTGGTGCGCTGGGAAATGCGCACGCGTCCCTTTTTGCGAACGACGGAATTTTTGTGGCAAGAGGGTCATACGGTGCATGCCACGAAAGAAGATGCCGAGCGCGAGGTGGCCCGAGCTCTTAAAATGTACCAAGATTTCGACCGAGAGTTTTTGGCGCTGCCCGTTTTGACCGGGACCAAATCACCCAAAGAAACTTTTGCCGGTGCCGACTATACGCGCACAACGGAAGCCCTGGCCAAGGATGGAAAAGTGATTCAAGCCGGAACCTCCCACCTTTTGGGGCAAACTTTTGCCAAGGCCTTCAACATTCAATTCCAAGATGAAAAAGGCGAAATGCAGTACGCATGGCAAACTTCCTGGGGACTTTCAACGCGCATTATTGGAACCATTATTGTCTGTCATGGTGATGAAAAAGGTTTGGTTTTGCCGCCGCGAGTGGCCCCCGTGCAAGTGGTGATTGTGCCGATTTATAAAACGGAGGAAGAAAAGGCGGCCGTTTTAGGCGTTTGCCTGAAAGTGGAAGAAAGTTTGAAGAGTCAGGGAGTTCGTACTGAAGTGGATGCGCGCGAAAATGCGACCCCCGGCTATAAATTCAACGAATGGGAACTCAAGGGTGTGCCGATTCGGATCGAGCTTGGCCCCCGCGACTTGGCGGAGAAAAAAGCCGTGTATGTCAAACGTTACAACGGTGAAAAATCGAGCATGGGTATTGACCTTTTGGAAACCACCATTCCGGGACTTTTGGAACAAATTCAGGGTGAAATGTTGGAACTTGCCGAAAAGCGTTTGGCGGAGAACATTCGCGAAGCGGAAACTTTGGAGAAAATGCTTGCGATTTTGGATGAGCAAGGCGGCTTTGTGAAAGCGGCCTGGGCCGGGACCGAAGAAGATGAAAAGAAAATTCAGGACAAAACCAAAGCGACCATTCGCATTGTGTCCGATGAGAAATGGCCCAAAGAACGGGCGTGCATTTTTACAGGTAAAAAGACGGACACGATGGTGTACTTTGCGAGGGCGTACTAGAGCCCGAGCTGTTTCCTAATTTCTTCGGCCTTGTTTTGGTCTTCTTGGCCTTTTTGTTCGGATTTGTAGTTGATTTCGAGATCGCGCCAGTCGGCGGCGTGTTCGTCTTCGAGTTTTTTGAGTTGTGTGCCGTGCTTCGGTGAAAGTTCGACAAAT
This sequence comes from Candidatus Peregrinibacteria bacterium RIFCSPLOWO2_01_FULL_48_20, assembly GCA_001787475.1. Lineage (GTDB taxonomy): Bacteria > Patescibacteriota > Gracilibacteria > UBA1369 > 2-02-FULL-48-14 > 2-02-FULL-48-14. The sequence continues at coordinate 2,935 of MFXB01000065.1, read as the reverse complement.
TTTTGGCGTTCTTCTTCGAAAATGCGGACGAGTTCGTCCACTTGTTCCTGGCGAAGTTTGGGTATGCTGTCGACAATCTTTCGTTTTTCGTCTTTGGAAAGTGAAATGGAACCGGCGAGTAAATTGATGAAAAGGTTCTCATCAAATGTAAGGCTGTGAGCCGGAAGCTTGATCGTCGTGACGAAAGTTTTCATTCGAGCCCCGAACACATAATTGGGATCGGAGGGCGGCTGCGCGCCTTGGTCGCCCATTCCGGTGTCGCCCATCATGCCGGCCATGGGTGCTTGAGGTGCGGGTGTAGGAGGAGGAACTGGGACGGGAACGGCTGTAGCTGGCGCTGCAGTAGGCATGGGTGCCATGGGAGGAGGCGGCATGGGTGCCATGGGAACTGGAACAGGGACAGCTGCAGCTGGCGCTGCAGTGGGTGCCGGTGGTGTGGTGGGTACCGGAGCTTGCTGAACAGGTTGCTGGCCGGCTGGCTGTGAAGCGGGAGGGTTTCCAAAAGTGAAGCCTCCACTGAATCCTGTCCCAACGGTGTAATCTCCTTCTGACATAATTGGACTATCAATTTAAGGGATACCGGCTCAACAATCAATTCTATCTTTTAATTTTAGCATAATCTGAAGGGTTTGGGAAGACCGCCCAAGAGACGTCTCGCGTAAGACAAAAAAAGAGGGCCCCCTCCACGCCATGAAGAGCCCTCTCTCAACCGTAAGTAAATCTTTTTCTTAGCAGACCTACGGTCCGCTTACCATTTGACTTTTTTTCAAATGGGTGTTGATTATATACAATTTCGAGTAACTTGTCTAGTCTTTTTGCTGCGAAATCGTTATGATGAGCGTAAATAACCTGTTAACGCGCCATGAAAAAACATTGGTTATCCGCCGCTCCGCTCGTTTTTGTACTCAGTTTAGCCCTCGTTTTTGGCTTTATAGAGGCAAAAAATCGATCCGAGTTCTTCACGGCGCGATCGCTGGAAAACCTGCGAGCACTCAACGAAAAACATGAAATGGTGGTAGAGGATCTTTTTGCAATTGAGGAAACCGAATCGCCTTTAATCGCCGAGCTCTTGCAGGCGGATGTGCTCATTCCCATTCCTGTGGCGGATCGCGACAACAGAGGACTGGTTGTTACCTTGAATCCCGGACTTTCGGGTGAAGCAATGTTGCTCCTTCAACCTGTTAATTCGCTTTCGGATGTGGAATTGGCCACGGCGGCGGTGGAGTATCAGGAAGCTATTCCCGAATTTGCGAGCGTGGAAGTGGATCAAGACGTGGAACTTCAGAGCCCTTTTTACGATTGGTTTTTTGAAGCGCGAGCGGAGCCGGTGGAGCTTAGTTCGGAGCCCGAGGACGAGGATCGCATTCAAGTGGCGGTGGTGGACAGCGGCATTGACGGCGACCATGAGATTTTCGATAAAAATTCCGTTTTAACAGGTTGGAATACGATTTCGGACGATACGACCATGTACGACGATGTGGGCCATGGCACGCATGTGGCGGGCATCATTTCGAAAGGAATCTCCGGCATTGAAATTATTCCTTATAAAATTGTGGATTCGAAAGGTGGCAAGCTTTCCAATGTGATTGAGGCCGTTTCCAAAGCCATTGCAGATGAGGTGGATGTGATCAATATGAGTTTTGGCGTGCCGTCGGCATCTTACGCGCTCGAAACGCTCGTGGAAAAGGCTTACAAAAAGGACATTATTATGGTGGCGGCGGCAGGGAACAACAACAAAGACAGGGGGTTTTACCCGGCGCAGTACGAGCACACCATTGCGGTGGCGGGCGTGGACAGTGCGGGAAATAAAATGCCCAACTCCAACTACGGCGATTGGGTGGATGTGGCAGCCTATGGTTATCACGTGCGCTCCTCCCTACCCGATAATGAGTACGGCTATAAGAGCGGAACATCCCAAGCCACGGCAAAAATCAGCGCTGCGGTGGCGGAACTTTTGATGGATGCTTCTTCGGATGAAGATCTTTCTTTGGAACAAGTCTTGAGCGGCTTGGAGTCCGCCGGAAAAGCCATCACCGAGGGAAAACTTGCGGGGGTTACGCGTATTCAGTAGAATACCGAGGCCGAAGGGCAAGGAGCAGATTCGGCTCCGCCGAAGGGGGCGATTAGCTCAGCTGGTTAGAGCGCCACATTGACATTGTGGAGGTCGATGGTTCGAGTCCATTATCGCCCACCATTTCCGCACCACTCGCACTCGCCGCAGGTTTCAAATTCATTTGGATTGAGGAAGCGGAGATTTTGGATGTCTTCGTAAACGGAGCGGATTTGAGTGCGGAGGGCATCGAGTTCGGTTTCGGAGATGGTGAAGGCTTTTTTGATGAAGGCGGAGGATTTTTTGCCGGGCTGGACAAAGTCGATTTCGCCGCTGACCATGAGGTAAGGGAATTTTTTGGATTCCTTGCAAAGCAGTTGGTAGAAGGCGATTTGGCGGCGGTATGCGCCTCCCTCGGCAAGTTCTTTGGCCTTGGAGTCGGGATTGCCGGTTTTGTAGTCGACGACATGAACGGTTTTTGCGGTTGGATCGAGAATTTCGATTTTGTCGAGTTTGCCTGTGAGCGGGATGCCGTCCAAAGTGACGCCGTGGCTTTTAAAGTCGTACTCCACGAGGACGTTGGTATTTTGAATTGTGCTGTAGTGGTCGTAGTAGTCGGCGAGCGTTTTTTGACCGAGCTCGAGGCCGCCACGGAATTCTTGTTTGGAAAGAATTTCACGACGAAGGTGATGCTCAAATTGGGCGATGAGAAATTCTTTTGTTGGGGCTGCTTCAAGAAGCCAATCTTTCAACGCTTCATGAACGGCGGTTCCATAGGCTTCATGATGAGTTTTGGCGCGTGGAACACGAAGAAGGTTGTTGTAGTAGAAAAGACGCGGACAACGGAGGTAATTATTGAGGGAGGTGACGCTGAGCGTGTAATTT
>MFXB01000064.1:6958-9041 GCA_001787475.1 Candidatus Peregrinibacteria bacterium RIFCSPLOWO2_01_FULL_48_20 | reverse complement strand
CCCCGAGCTCGTTTTGGAAAAATTCTTGGACTGGTGCCGCCAAGGCTCCCGCATGGCTCACGTGGAAAAAGTGGAGTACCTTTACACGGACGATCTTCAAAACTTCACCGACTTTAGAATTCAATGAAACGACTTTTCCTGGCTCTGCCCTTGCCACCCGAAGAAATCCGGCGCTTGGATGCTTTCCTCACGCCTTACCGTTCCGATCCTCATTTCAAAGATGCCAAATGGGTGGAGCTTCAAAACTTTCATGTCACCACTCTCTTTTTAGGGAACGTCCAAGATATGATGATCTCTGAAATGCGCCAAATTTTACGCGGCTTCTTCGCGCAGATTCATCCTTTCGACCTCCAATTTGAAGGTGTCTTTCTTTTTCCGGGAAAATTTCCAAAAATGATTTGGGCCCGCTTCCACAAAAGTTTTCCTTTCACCGAACTGCACGCCGAATTGCGGAAATATCTTTCCCCTTATACGGAATCCACTGAAGACAAAAAAGAGCAACTTCCTCATCTCACCCTCGCACGCCTCAAAAACCCCGTCGATTCCGCCCGCTTCGCCTTCAAATCCTTCAAAATGCCTCCGCTTGAAATGAAAGAATGTCACCTTTACGAGTCGGAGCTCACCGCACTCGAAGGTGAGCTACAGAAAATCAGCCCCGTTTACACCCTCATCGAAAATTTCTCTTTTGCTGTTTAAGGACTAGAGTTCCAGGTCGATTTAATCGCAGCACAGTCTCATGCAATATTGCAAATGGACTGCATCCGCTTGCGCAAAGCCATGACCATTGACAAAAAATAATACAAGTATATTATATACGTACTATTCTGAAATATGTTCAATAATGAACTCGGTGGCGATAGATCGAAGATAATGACGGCGCTGGCGGCGGGACTATTTGTCGCCGGAGTGGCGCATGCTTGTAATCCCCAACAGTTAGAACTCGATCAACCGAGTGCACCATTCTTGAGAGAGGAAAATCCTGTCGACCCGGAAGTGGAGAATGCTCGAAAAAAAATGACCGCTCTTTTGAGGCTGCTTATGTTTGTCCAGGAGCCGCCGGAGGATGAAGATCCTTTCGAAATACCGACGGATGAATATGGATATGTAGACCCTAGGTATGATGTAATGACGGGCTTACAAAAGTGCATCACTTTCGACCCCGACATTCACTGTGTTCCGTCAGACGCGAACATGTATGGTTTTTATAGTTTTGACTGTACCAACTCGCAAAGTCCTGATGCATGGCCTACCAGAATACGGTTTTCTTCTCATTTCAGCGCAGGGAGCGAAGTAACAATTGGGGGGATGGGTTCTGCATCTCCCGCCTTGGACGAATTTACTTATCCAATCCCAGGCATGGGTGCCAACTTTTTCGATCCGAATTCATTCAAAACTACACCTGCCGATTTACACTCTATGATGGAGGAAGTTTGTACTTCCGCGCAGGAGGCAATTAAGCAGAATTATGCGGATGAAACTCTAATGGGATACTACGAAACGCGAGGGCAGGCGGCGGCGAACGCTGAAAGGAATTATCGTATTTCTCAAGTGGATCTGATGGGAGAAACGGTAGAAACGATTGCAGATAACATTGAGTATTTGGGATTTAATTATGAATATGATGGAGTTGAGTTTAAAGTCGAAACGGAGACTGGAGAAAAATGTACGGTCAAACCCCGTGCTTCTTCTACTCGTTTCGATTATTACAAAGATGTCCATATTAGTCTGAATTGTGTCGAGATGGGTGAGGATGGGCAATACACTTCATATGAAGATCAATCGTGGCTCGAACAGAATCTCGAAGTTGGACTATAACTTCCATTTTGCCGTTTAAAGACACACCACCCACCAGGCATTTTTAGCACAAAACAAAAACTCCTTCCAAAGGGAGGAGCTTCTGCCGTCATCCGAAGGAATTATAGCTAGGCTATAACACTCAGCTTGCTTCTAGTTTACCACGCCCTCATGTATCATTGTAAGCATGAACAAAATCATCACCTCCTCCTTTTTCAAGCGTCCCACACTGGAAGTTGCAGAAGACCTCTTAGGCAAAACCCTCGTTCGCAAAAACTCCGACGGCACT
>MFXB01000064.1:0-6944 GCA_001787475.1 Candidatus Peregrinibacteria bacterium RIFCSPLOWO2_01_FULL_48_20 | reverse complement strand
CAAAGCCTGCCACGCCTCTAAAGGCCGCACCCTTCGCACCGAAGTCATGTTCGGCGCACCCGGCCACTTTTATGTGTATTTATGTTACGGCCTCCACTGGATGCTCAACATCGTCACCGGCCCCGTCGACTACCCCGCCGCCATCCTCATCCGCGGAGTCGAAGGACTAAACGGCCCAGCCCGCCTCACGAAAGCCCTAAAGATTGATGGCTCCTTCTATGGGAAAGAAGTCTGCCCGGGAACGGATCTTTGGGTGGAAGACAGAGGGGAGAAAGTAGGTAAGATTAAAAAGACGCGCCGAATTGGTGTGGATTACGCAGGGGAGTGGAAAGATAAGGAGTGGAGGTTTGTATTGGATAGGGATGAAAGGAGAGCTATGATATAAGCCCAAAAACCTATGAACGATTCATCACAAATAATTCTCTACAAGACTGAGGACGGTAAAACTCGAGTTGAAGTTCGATTTGAGCACGAAAACGTTTGGTTGACGCAAAAACTCATGGCAGAACTCTTTGGAACAACGGTTGCGAACATAAACATTCATCTCAAAAATATCTTTCAAACTGGAGAACTTCAGCAAAATTCAGTTATTAAGGATTTCTTAATAACTGCCACAGATGGTAAAAAGTATAGAACCAAAATGTACGGATTAGAGCTTATTATTGCGCTAGGATATCGTATTAACTCTGCTCGCGCCACGCTCTTTCGCCAATGGGCAACAGATCGTTTGAAGGAATACATGGTTAAAGGTTTTACTATGGACGATGAACGCCTCAAGCAAGGGGGCTACAAGTCGCGATATTTTGAGGAACTCCTGGAACGCATACGGGATATTCGCTCCAGCGAACGAATGCTGTACCAGAAAGTGACCGACATATACGCCACCAGCATCGATTATCGTAAAGACACAAAAGAAACGGAATTGTTCTTCAAAACAGTACAGAACAAAATGCATTTTGCAGTAAGCGGGAAAACCGCTGCCGAGTTGATCACAGAACGTGTGGATAGCAAAAAACCATTGATGGGGCTTACAAATTTTTCAGGCCTTCATCCTATTCGGCGCGACATTTATATAGCCAAGAACTATTTGAATGAAAATGAACTTGAAATACTCAACCGTATCGTAGATGCCTATTTATCATTTGCCGAGATCCAAGCGAAAAGCGAAAAAGCCATGACCATGAAAAAATGGATCGCCAAACTCGACGAATATTTGGATCTTCTAGGCAAAGGTATTTTAAAGAACGCAGGGAGGGTGAGCACTGAGCATGCCGAAAAAAGAGCCAACCAAGAGTATGAAACCTACAAAAAGGATCAGGATAAAAACTACCTTTCAGACTTTGACCTGATTGTGAAGGAACTAGAAACGAACACAAAGAAGTCTTTAAAACAGCCCAAGAAAAGTAGGAAAGATTAAAAAGGAGCGCCGAATTGGTGTGGATTATGCGGGGGAGTGGGCGCAGAAGAAGTGGAGGTTTGTGGCAGAAGACAATAACGCTTGACGATACTACTGCGATGCGTTATTATTAGTGTGGCATGATTTCAACCCAAAAAACCTATGATCAAGAGTTTCAAGTGCAAAGAAACAGAAAAGATATACTATCGCGAAGGATCCAAAAAATTCGCCAACATCCAGAAGATAGCCCTGAGAAAACTTATGATGATAAAAGCTGCTACTGACCTCAATGACCTAAAAGTGCCACCTGGTAATTGTCTCGAAAAGCTAAAGTGGAAAAATAAAGATGCACATAATGTAGAAATCGTTGATTACCACTAAAAATTTAAAACAATTAATAATCTAACAATCATGAACATGAAGACATTAAAGCCCATACATCCAGGAGAAATACTCGCAGAAGAATTTCTAAAGCCTTTAGAGATTACTCAATATAAACTTGCTAAAGAAATTAATGTGCCTGCCATTCGTATTAGTGAAATAATTCATGGTAAAAGATCTATTACTGTAGATACAGCTCTAAGGCTTGCGAAATTCTTCAATACATCTGCAGAATTTTGGGTAAACTTACAGTCACATTACGATTTAGAGGTTGAAGAAGAAATTTTTGATAAGACTATTTCGAAAGAAATTAAAACTTTTAAGTACGCATTTTAATTAATTGATTCGACATGGAGAGAGTCTTAATAGATACGAATATTTTCTTGAACTTTTATAGGATGGGGAAGGAAATTCTTTTATAACTTACCTCTACAAATCTCCCTCTTGCCCCCCAAATCCCTTTTCCTCTACAATAGCCTTACCTTAACCAACGATGGAAATGCTGACTCCTGAAGTCATTGCCTCTCAGATCCCATACATTCTGAAGGGCACGAATTTTGCAAATCTGGGAGAACGCTACGAGGGGAAAGTCCGCGACAACTACACTCAAGGCGCCAGACGCATCCTCATTACCTCCGATCGGCTCTCGGCGTTCGATCGAGTGATTGCGCTCATTCCATTCAAGGGAGAGGTGCTCAATGCCATTACGAAGTTTTGGTTTGAGAATACGAAGGACATTTGTCCGAATTATATTGAGAGTTACCCGGACCCGAATGTGATTGTGGGGAAGGAGTGTAAGCCCATTATGCTGGAGATGATTGTGAGGGGCTATATAACAGGTTCAACGACAACGTCGGCGTGGTACAACTACGAGAAGGGCGTGCGGAATTTTTGTGGGAATGTGTTGCCGGAAGGGCTGAAAAAAAATCAAAGGCTGCCCTTTCCGATTATTACGCCAACGACCAAAGCGGCGCACGGGGAGCATGATGCCAATGTGAGCGGGGAGGAGGCGATTGCCATGGGACTGGTGACAAAAGAAGAGTGGGAGCAACTTTCCAATTATACTTTGGGGCTGTACGCCCGAGGGGTGGAAGTGGCGGCCCGCCAGGGAGTGATTTTGGTGGACACAAAATATGAATTCGGGCGCGATCCTGAAGGGAAAATCGTTCTGATTGATGAAATTCACACGCCGGATTCGTCGAGATTTTGGATTGCGGCGACCTACGAAGAAAAAATGGCCATCGGTCAGGAACCGGACAACATCAATAAAGAGTTTTTGCGACTCTGGATGGCAAATCAGGGCTACCGTGGTGAAGGCGAAATGCCGCCTATCCCTCAGGAAGTGATTGTGGAAACTGCTCTGAAGTATATCCAAGCTTTTGAAATGATCACAGGTGAGGCTTTTAAAGCCGAGCCTGGAGTTGTCCTCACCCGCATTGAAAATAACCTTAAGCCCTACGCACTTTAGTGCGCTTTACCAAAAAACATATGATTGTACCTTTTATTCTCGGCTCCAAGTCCGACCTCGACCACGCCAAAGAAATCGCAAAAATTTTGGACGATTATGGTGTAAAACATGAAATTTACGTTTCCTCCGCGCACAAAGTTCCGGAGAAAACGCTGGAAATCATTCAAAATTTCAACGAAAAAAAAGAAAGTGTGGTTTTTGTGACCATTGCGGGACGATCGAACGCGCTCAGCGGACTCGTTTCCGCCAACACGCATTTTCCGGTCTTGGCATGTCCTCCTTTTAAAGATTACGCCGACTACCTCGCAAACATCCATTCTTCGCTGCAAATGCCCAGCGAAACACCGGCGCTCACGGTGGTGGATCCCAAAAATGCCGGCCAAGCGGTGGTGCGAATTCTCGCGCTGACCGACAAAGATCTTGCCAAAAAGGTTCGCAATCACACCAAAGTCGTTCAAAATTTATTTGACGTTAAACCCACGCACTTCAGTGCGCTTAAAAATAATGAATAAAGCACTTTCACCCCTAGATGGACGGTACGTGGAAAAAGTAGGCGAGCTTGCCCGATTTTTCTCGGAGAGCGCGCTGATTCGCAGCCGCATTGCCGTGGAAGTGGAGTGGCTGATTTTTCTTACGAACACGCTCAAACTCAAGGGTACGGAACGCTTGAATCCCGCCGAAGCGGAAGCCCTTCGAAAACTTTACACGGATTTTCGCGACGAGTTTGCCGACGAAGTGAAAGAAATTGAAAAAACGACCAATCACGATGTGAAAGCCGTGGAATATTTTCTACAAAAAGCGCTCGAAGTTTTGAAGCGCGGCGACCTCATTTCCTTTGTTCATTTCGGATGCACGTCGGAGGACATCAACAATTTGGCTTACGCTCAAATGCTCAAAGGGGGAGTACAAACCGTGCTTATGGTGAATCTGGAAAAAGTGCTGGCCTACTTAAAAGAAATGGCGGAAACGTATCGAAAAATTCCCATGATGAGCCGCACGCACGGCCAAGCCGCGTCGCCCACAACGGTGGGCAAGGAATTCAAGAACGTGGGGGCGCGCCTCTTCCGCCAGTACGAACAACTTTCGAAAGCGCAGTATTTGGGAAAGCTGAACGGCGCCACCGGAAATTTCAACGCGCACGCGGTGGCGTACCCCGAAGTGGATTGGATTGCCGCCTCGCGTCAGTTTGTGGAAGGCCTCGGTCTTGAGTGGCAACGCTACACCACCCAAATCGAGCCGCACGACTACATGGCGGAAATTTTCGACAATCTCCGACGTACCAACACGATACTCATAGATTTTTGCCGCGATATATGGACATACATTTCGCTCGGCTACTTCACGCAACGAGTGGTGAAAGGCGAGGTGGGCTCCTCGACCATGCCGCACAAAGTGAACCCCATCGATTTTGAAAATGCCGAAGGAAACCTCGGTCTCGCAAACGCACTTTTTACACATTTCAGCGAAAAACTTCCCGTCTCCCGCATGCAACGCGACCTCACCGATTCCACCGTTCTTCGCAACATCGGAACGGCGCTCGGCTACTCTTTGCTTGCGTACAAAAGTCTGCAAAAAGGACTTTCCAAACTTGAAGTGAACGAAAAAAAACTCCAAGAAGATCTGGATGAAAACTGGGAGCTTTTGGGCGAGGCCATTCAAACCGTGATGCGCCGCTACGGAATCCAAAACGCTTACGAGCAACTCAAAGAACTCACACGCGGATCGAAAATGACGCAAGAAAAAATCGCCGAATTTGTCGAAACGCTCGACATCCCGGGAGATGCCAAAAAGCGCTTGCTGAAGCTAAGCCCGGCAGAGTACATTGGCTTGGCTTCACAACTCTAACACAGCACAATGATTTTATCCGATCGCGACATCAAGAAAGCGCTCAAAGCGGGACGCATCGCCGTGGAATCGCCGGGTAGCGACCACGAAGCTAACATTCACGCGTCCAGTTTAGACCTGCGCCTCGGCAAATACTTTAAAGTGTATGAACACAGCAAGTTTGCGGTGCTCGATCCTCTTAAAATGGACTCCTTCAAAGGGCTGACCAAGATGGTGGAAATCACCACACCCGAAGAACCCTTCATTGTTCACCCAGGCGACTTTGTGTTGGGCGTAACCCTCGAATCCGTCAAACTCGGCGATGACATTGTGGCTCGCGTGGAAGGCCGCAGTTCCCTTGGACGCTTGGGAATTATTGTGCACTCCACCGCCGGATTCATCGATGCCGGCTTCGAAGGCTCCATCACTCTCGAAATCACGAACATCAATCGTATGCCGGTGGCGCTTTACCCAGGCATGCGCGTTTGCCAACTCGCGTTCGAAGAAATGACCAGCCCCGCCGAAGTACCCTACAACAAAAAAGCTTCCTCCAAATACCAAGGTCAAAAACTCCCGGAAGAAAGCCGCCTCAGCATGGATCCGGAATTCCAAAAAGGGATGTTTGTCGCTTAAGCCGCCTCTCTTCGCTTTATAAGTTCTTCCGCAATCTTCTCGGCTTTTTTGACTTCATTGATTTGGTGATGGACAATGCCTTCTGGATACCCCAGCCGCATCACACCGTTGATGATCAAAATTTGATAAATGAGCTCGGCTTTGCTGTCCCAAGTTTGAATCGAATCGTAAGGTTCCAGAGGAGGATCGAAATGCTCCAGATTGATCGCCTTGCCGTCGGGTCCCTCACAAACGGCTTCGATAATTCTTGAAATTTCCGGACGAATCAAAGAAGGTGCAAATTCTTTCTTGGATCTGCCGGGGACATTTTCATAATGGGGAGTTCGAACGGGAACGGTTTTCCCCGCGCTATCCACCAAATGAACGGCATCGCTTTCTTGCTTTTCCAAAAGATAAAGATTATGCGCTTCCACCTGTTGAGGAATACTGCCTTGTCCCAAAATGGCGGCGCCGTATTTTGCAATGAGCGCGCGCGAAACACGGTCTTTATTACGCTGGAAACGTTCATTGATGCGAGGATCTTCCTCGATAAAATCAATCAATGCTTGAGCGGCGCGCGCGGGACCGCTGCGCTCTTCTCCTTTAGCCGCCAACTCCGTGTATAAATTGCCTGTAATGACTCCTCCCTTTTTCATGACTTCCGCGAATCTTCTAAGGACTGCATCCATACCGCGCGGATCCACAAAGGGATTTCCGCCGTAAGTGCTGGCGATGGGATTGTAAACTCCATTGAAAATATTTCGATCCAAAAGTTTTTCCTCCGTCGCTCCCGTATCTTCCTCTTTGACTGTGACATAAAAACGATTTTCACGCACCTCATATCGAGCCCCTAAAATCGTATGCTTATCATCGCAATGCTTCCCGACAAAAAGATCCTTCACCATTTGACGGGCTCTAAACACTTCACCGGGAACGTCTTTGAACGAAAGAATGGAGGTTTTTACTTTTCCGGTCTTTGCCAGGATAAGATCCCAACCGAGGAGCTTATCAAAATCTTCCTGATATTTGGTGAGCAACAGATCTCGGTCGGGGACTTTACTGTGCAGAGTGCTGGCAAAAAGATTGGGCTGATCGCCACTGGTGCCTTTTTCACGACGGTATCCTTTCACATAAGTGTCGAGCAGTAAATTCGTAGGATTTCGCTCTTCTTGGAAAGCCGCCCCGTCGGGTTTTTCAAAATTATTGATATTGGCAAAAATATTCACACGAACCGGACTCAAGAAAACATTGGGATCGCAAATA
>MFXB01000063.1:4331-18286 GCA_001787475.1 Candidatus Peregrinibacteria bacterium RIFCSPLOWO2_01_FULL_48_20 | reverse complement strand
TGGAGCCGTAAGAGCGGTCGTACATTTTAATCGGCGTTCAAGAGTAAGGAGTTGAGTATTTGCTGTACCCCTGATGTCTCCGGATTGTTTTTGCTGGTGAAGACACCAATCCATAAATAGTCGGTATCACCCACCTCTACAAGATAGGCTTCATCTTCACAAAAACTTTCCCAACCGGTGATGTCCGCTTTGTAGGCATACCTTCCGGCCAAGCTGGTTTGTACTAAAGCTCCTCCAATTTTCCCCATTGAGCCACCTTCTTCGTACATTTTAGAGCTTCGAACAAATTCGTCAAAAGTAAGTGTGGAACTTTTTTCACCCATGCTCATAGCTACCATGCCAAAAGGGCCTTCACAAGAATCCGTGCTTTCCGCACTCTTTACGCGAACAGACATTTTGAGCGTTGTCTCGTCATCTACTATCCAACCTTCAGGATAAGTAAAAGAAATATTCACAGGGAAGTCGTAATTGTCTCCTTGTTTAAAAAATGTGTTTTCGGTGGACACTTCTGGTGTCGATTCGCAAGCCGATAAAAAGATTACCAAAGCAAGATTGAGAATAATGAAACGGGATTTCATGTTTTGAGGGTTATAGGTTTGTCTTCCAAAGGTTTCATGAGCGGGAAGAGAACGCAATCCTTGAGGTTGTCTTGGTGCGTGAGCAGGGTAATAATGCGATCGATGCCCATGCCGAAACCGGAAATGGGAGGCATGCCATGCTCCATGCATGTGAGGTAGTCCGTGTCCATTTCCATGGCGTCTTCATCGCCGCCGGCTTTAGCGGCGGCTTGTTCCATAAAGCGTTCTTTTTGATCGATGGGATCGACGATTTCAGAGTAAGCGTTTACCAGCTCCCAAGTGTTCACAAGTAACTGAAAGGTTTCACAAACGAGCGGATTTTTGTCGCTGCGGCGAGCGAGCGGTTTGGTGCTCGCGGGATGGTTGATGACAAAACACGGATGGATGAGTTTGGGGCGGCTCACTTTTTTATAAAGCGAATCGCATAGGTTGCCAAAGCCCATTTTATTCATGTCTTCGATTTCGATTTTTTTTGCTTTGATGGCTTTTCGGAGGGAGGGCGCATTATTGTAGTGCGCATAAATATCGATCCCGCAATCTTTTTTGATCATTTGACCGAAATCTTTTCGCGGCCAGGGAGCTTTAAAATCAATGACGGTGTCTTTCCCGTTGCGCGATTTAATCGTGACTTTCAGGTCTCTAAAAAGTTTTTTGATAACGGTGGTCAGCATTTTTTCCGTGAAACGCATGTTATCTTCGTAGTTCCAGTAGGCGCCGTAGTATTCGAGCATCGTGAACTCTTGAAGATGGGAAGGATCCATTCCTTCATTGCGGAAACAACGCGCAAATTCGTAAACGCGTTCGAAGCCTCCGGCGATGCATCGTTTTAGATACAATTCGGGTGCGATGCGAAGGTAGACGTCGAGGTCGAGTGCGTTGTGATGCGTTTTGAAAGGACGAGCGGTTGCTCCGGAGGCAACAGAAGCGAGGACTGGAGTTTCCACTTCCAGAAATTGATTTGCATTGAGGAACGTTCGGATTTCTTCAATGAACTTAGTTCGTAAAACAAAACGTTTCGTGGTTTCTTCGTTCGTCATCAAGTCGAGGTAACGTTCACGATACAGTGCTTCTTGATCTTGAAGGCCATGCCATTTTTCAGGAAGAGGTCTCAAGGTTTTCCCGAGGAAAGTCCATTTTGTAACGAGGATAGTGAGCTGTCCGTGTTTGGTGTAAAAAAGTTCACCGCTGACTCCCAAAAAATCACCCATGTCGACTTTTCGAAGCAGTTTGGTGTTAGCTTTTCCCAGTACTTGTTCCATAAAACAAATTTGCACGGTGCCCGTAAAGTCTTGAAGATTCGCGAAAACCAAGCGTCCGTGTTCTCTTAAAGTCATCAAGCGTCCTCGGATGGTGACTTGTTTTTTTGGACTTTTTTTTAAAATCGCTTCAACGCTGCGGGTTTTCTTTTTGCCCAATTGAAGCACCTCTTGAACGGAGTGTGTGGAATCGAATCGTGAAGGGTAAGGGTTAATACCGAGTTCCTTCAGTTCGTAGACTTTTCGCGTGCGATCTTGAGTTTCATTGGAAATCATACGAGAGCGATTATACCTGAGCTTAGATTAAGCCGCCAATGCAGTATTGCCTCAAAAGAAAGTTTTTGCTAAGATGACCTCTTTAAGTAAAGCTATGGCACGTCTTGAAGTTCCCGGCAGACATCGTCTTCAGAGTGGAGATTCTTTCTCCACTTCCGCTCTTATTGAGAAAGATCAGAAAGTTGTGGTTTTCGATGGTGATCATCGGCTGTGTACTCTTTTCCCCCTCAACGGAGCTTTGTACTTTCGGGATACGAAGGGGGACTTCCGTCCTGTTCTGGAAGGGGCCCTGTCAGTTCCCCATTCGGGAGGTTTAAAGATACGTTACTACGGGTACAACGGGAATGTGACTTTTTGGTTTGAGGGAATGCCGGACGCAACTTACTCAAAGGACCCAATGACACCGTTTGAGAAAAAAACTTTTGAAGGGCGTTTGAAGGAACCCGGCAAAGTTCCGGATGAAGTTATCGTTCTGAAGAGAAGCCGGGCTCGCTACGCCTTGCTTCTGCTTGCGGCTGTTGGTGCAGGAACCGCCGTGGTACTCACTCGCGACGGGTGCTCGAGCGCGGCGACAGAGGAATCGAGTGAAGCAGTGGTGGAAGACTAGTAAGCGACTTCGCTTGGCGTGACGGTGGCGCCGTGATGGCGATCGATATCGAAAAAACGCATTTGTTCTTTTTTGAAAAGCAGTTCGGCGCGGCCCACCATGCCGTGGCGGTGCTTGCGGATGTAAATGTCCGTCATGCCTTGGCGGTCGGTGTCTTCTTCGTAGTAGTCTTCGCGGTACATCATCATAACGACGTCCGCGTCCTGTTCGATGGCTCCCGAATCACGAAGATCCGAGAGTTGAGGGATTTTCACGGGACGACTTTCTACGGCGCGCGAAAGCTGGGAAAGCGCCATGATGGGAATGTGCAACTCTCGGGCAAGGGCTTTTAGGGAACGGGAGATTTCCGAAATTTCTTGTACACGATTGGTGACGGAAAAGCCGCCTTTGCCGAGGGACATGAGCTGGAGATAATCCACAATGAGAATGTCGAGGCCGTGTTCCATTTGAAGGCGGCGCGCTTTGGCGCGAAGTTCGGCGGTGGATGAGCCGGGAGAGTCATCAATAAAAATTTTACAGGAGTTGAGTTGGTCCATCACATGTCCCATGCGCATGAAGTCGTCTTGAGTGAGCTGGCCGGTTCGCATTTTCCAGGAATCTACGGCGAGCAGCGAAACGAAGAGGCGTTCCACGAGTTGTTCTTTGGACATTTCGAGCGAAATTACGCCCACCGTTTTTCCTTTGAGCGCAATGTTGAGACCCATGTTCAGCGCGAAAGCGGTTTTTCCCATGGAAGGACGCGCGGCGAGAATGATGAGATCGGAGGATTGAAGCCCGGTTAGAATGTGGTCGACGGCGTTGAAACCCGTGGAAAGACCCTTGTACTTTTCGGCGGCTTCGGGATCGTGAAGATCGGAAATTTTTTCGTAAGTTCCGGCAAGAATGTCTTTGATGTGAATGAAGCGGTTGCGCATGAAGTTCTGTGAGACTTTGAAAAGCTCTTGCTCGGCTTGATCGACGAGGTCATCCACATCTTCTTCTTCTTTGTAACCGAGCGCCGCGATGTTGGAACCCGAGGTGGTGAGTTTTCGGAGTGTGGCTTTGGATTTTACAATGACGGCGTGTTGGTAAACGTGAGAGGCGGTGAGCACTTCGTTGACCAACTGTTCAAGATAGGTTTGGCCGCCCACTTCTTCAAGATGGCTGTTGTCTTTCAGCCAGGTTTTGACCGTGAGCAGATCGATGGGGCTGCGTTTGGCAAAAAGCTCAAGCATGCCCGCGTAAATGATGCCGTGAACGTCGTAATAAAAGTCTTCCGCGTACAAAAAATCGGCGATTTTAAGGATGGCATTTTTTTCCACCATAATGCTGCCAAGCACCGATTTCTCGGCTTCAATGGAATGCGGCGGAATGTGGATGTCGCTTTGCATGAGGACTTGTAAAGTTTTGGAATTCACTGTACACTGAAACCATCACCACGGGAAAGACCCTTGTGCGATTTCGTCCGCACCGGGGGCTTTTTCTTTTTGTCTGACGGTTTTCCAGATAAGATTGTTTTCTGATCATTGAGATAGGAAATCTTGACTCCCGTGCGTTTGAGAAGAATAGAGCATTTTTGCGGCAATGCCGGAGAAAGTACCGATTGTATTTTTTTCTTCTCCAGGAGAAAGCTGACCAGACTTGCGTAATCGCCATCACTGGATACCAGAATCGCTTGTTCAAAGTTCTCTTCGTAGGCGTCTTTCATCACTTTGACAACAATGTCTGCATCGCAATTGCCCTTCACCTTACCTTTCCCGTCGTAAGTAATATCTTTGAAGACCAGTGTGTAGCCTTGTTCCTGCAGGCGAGTGTAAAGAGCTTTGTATTTCGAAATGAAGCCCAAAAACAGATAAGCTTGCCCAACGCCGTACTTTTCCCTTAGCCAAACTCTGAATTTTCCGTAATCAAAATCCCAATTCAACTGGCCAATTCCTTTGTGAAGATTGGCCCCGTCAATGTAGGCGTTGTTTTTTTTTACTTTTTGCATAGGGGCTTGGGCGGTTTAGCATCCCACAAAAATTTTTCCACGGCAAGAGTGGGTATTGGGTACTGTTGGCTATTTAGTTGATTACTTTTCTCACACTCACCGAGAACCGTGCGCCAGAGGTCGCGTAACAAAAATTTGCTTTTGCCAGCTCTACAATTCTATTCGACGCACGCCATGCAAGGCCACCGAAAGCATCATTCGAGTCTCCTCTATCCTGATCCGGTGTAAACAACCAAGCATGTGCTTGCCTGTCGGTCACCAAACCTGCTGCAATTAATTTTTTGGCTCGTTCTCTGCTTGTTAAAGTCACTCTGGGATGGATGCTTTTTGCGACATCTATGGCGTTTCCGCGACAAATCCCCAGCAGATTATATTTAGCTTGGCCTTCGGCATCATAAGCAAGACCTCTCATGGATATCCCATGAAAGTCTTCCGTGGGAACGTTTCGGCACGCTTCATCAAATTGAATTCTTCCATTTTCTTCCGCGGTCACCGTGGGTTTGCCTCCCCGTTCGATCAAAGCTCCAAGGATGGCAATGGCTTTGATGTCATTTCTCACACTGGCCCTTACGCTTTCCCATGTAATGCCGTGTTTCAGTTTGTGAGCGGTTTTTGAAAAATTGCTTTCCAGGGTAGCAAGTACCGATTCCGGATCAAACTCCAGTTTAAAGCCCAGTACCTTGAATGCGCTTAAGGCAATTTTACTTCTTCTTTCATCCACTAAATTTCGAAGAAGATCCAGATCCGCATCATCCAGTTTTGGAGTTTTGGGTTTGAGCTTTTCCGCCAAGGCCTTGAGCTCTGCTTCGGTGGGTTGTGTGTAGATTTCTGTCACTGGAAAACGGTTTAGCTAAGCCCGAACCTTAGCATTTTATGAGATTTCGGCAAGGGATTCAGGAAAATTTCAGGTTTTTGTCAGGTCGTTCCTGTTAGCATGAGGGAATGCAGAAAATTGTTGTTCCTTCGTCACGTCCTCGCTTAGCAAACCCTTCGGGTTCGCTTTTCGGCAAAGACATGGAAAAAGTGGCAAGTCAGTACCTTCAAAGTACGAAGGGCTGGCGTGTGCTCGGGCAGCGCGTGCGATTTCGAGAGGGGGAAATCGACCTCATTATGGAAACGCCCGGCGGGGAGCTGCGTTTTGTGGAAGTGAAGGGCCGAAGAAGCGAAAAATTCGGGGGTGTTGTTGAGAGTCTGACAACAGGAAAATTAAGGCGGCTGCGTCTAGCGATTTACAGATGGCGGGAGGCCTCAAAAGACCGCCGAAAAGGACTTTTGTTTTTTGTGGGTATTTTGGAGGATTCGCGCGGAGGGATCACAATAGTAGAACATTTAATCGAATATTAATTACACTCGTGCTTTATGGCTGTTCAAATTCTCACTCATTGTTTACAAGGACTCACTGTGCTTCCCGTACAGATGGAAGTGGACGTGGGCCGAGGGATGCCGGTTTTTTCCATTATCGGGATGGCGGGGACCAGCGTGCAGGAGGCCAAGGATAGGGTACGGGGCGCGATTGTTCACAGCGGCTTTGAGTTTCCGCTCACTCGAAAAGTGGTGAATTTGGCGCCGGCGGAGCTGGGTAAAACGGGAAGTCATTTCGATCTTCCGATGGCGCTTGGCTTTTTGATGGCGAGCGGACAAATTGGGGCGCTTCCGGAAGGGGTGCGAATAATGGGCGAGTTGGGATTGGACGGTTCGGTGCGCGGCGTGAGCGGGGTTTTGCCGGCGGTTTTGTTCGCGCGGGAATCGGGAGCGAGAGAAGTGGTTTTGCCCTGCGAAAATCTGGCGGAAGCAAGTTTGGTGGATGGGATTAAACTGACGGGAGTGACGAGTTTGTGTGAAACGGTGGATTATTTGATGACGGGGAGACCGGTGGAATGCAGAGCGCTGCCTTGGGAACTCACGGAAAAGAGAGCGATACTCGATTTTGGAGATATTTCAGGGCATGCGCCCGCGAAGCGGGCGCTTTTGGTCGCGGCGGCCGGAGGCCACCATGTGCTAATGAGCGGCCCTCCGGGGAGCGGGAAAAGTTTGCTGGCGGAGGCGTTCCCCGGCATTCTGCCGCCGCTCAGCCGAGATGAACTGCTGGAAGTCCTGCGAATTTATTCGATTGCCGGAAGAACCCTTGAACATTTCACGCTCAGCCGACCTTTCCGCCGTATTCACTCGCGCACCACGCCCTTTGCCTTGCTCGGAGGTGGGACCGCTTTGGCACCAGGAGAAATCAGTCTGGCTCATCGTGGAGTGCTGTTCATGGATGAACTCCCCGAGTTTGACCGCGCCACGCTGGAAGCGCTGCGTCAACCGCTCGAAAGCGCGGAAATCACCTTGAAGCATGGGAAAAAAAGTTCTTCGTTTCCTTGCCAGTTTCAACTGATTGCGGCACAAAATCCGTGTCCGTGCGGGCATTTGGGCGATCATGAAAAAACTTGTCGTTGTAAAGCCGCCGATGTCACGCGCTACCAAAATAAAATCTCCGGTCCCATTTTGGACCGCATCGATCTGCACATCGGCGTGCCGCGCTTGCCTTACGAAGATTTCCGATTGAGCTCGCTTGAAACCACGCCAATTTTGCAAGAAAAGGTACTGGAAGCGCGCGAACGACAATCCGCACGTTTGGCCATCCACGGGCTTTTGACGAATCAAGAAATGACTCCGGCACTGCTCAAAAAAGAACGCCTCGATCTTAAAACCGAGGATCTTTTGAAGAATGCTGTTCGCTATCACGGTCTTTCCGGGCGCGCCATTCATCGCATTTTAAAAGTGGCCCGCACCCTCGCCGACTTGGAAGCCAAATCGATGATTGAAGCGAGCCACCTTATGGAGGCTTTGCAGTACCGCGTCAAGACTTGAAATGGTGATACACTTGTGATACACTTAACCTGTTATTCATGACCATTCTTATGCCCACATCAAAAAAACGGATTAATATTAGTCTTCCGGAAGACATTGAAGAAGTTTTGACTCTAATTGCAAAGAGAGATGGTGTGCCAGTTGCAACCAAGGCGTTTCAACTCATTGAGCTGGCTCTTGAAATTGATGAGGATGAAGTATGGGAGAAAATTATTGCTGAACGTGATACTCCCGACGCTGTATTTATTTCTCATGAAGAAGCTTGGCGTGGATTACATCATTAAATATCATTGGCTCGTTATCGAAAGAGATATTCCCAAACTTCCTTACTCCACCCAGGTTCAAGTGGAGAAAGGGATAAGGGAAAAGCTTTTAATCAGCCCCGAACGTTTTGGCCGACCACTTCGAAAAACTCTAAAGGGTAACAGGCGACTTCGTGTGGGTGATTATCGCATCCTCTACCGTGTGGTGGAAAAAACAATTTTTATTTGGTCGATAGACCACCGTTCGATCGTTTACAAAGAGGCCGTCAAACGACTTTTTAAGTAGTTGTAACTGCCCCTTTGGATGTGAACTCCTTTGAACTCCCTTAGTCTAAAACCACGGTTTCATTGTCCTGCCAAACCACTTCGCCCGTACCTTCTTCACGAGTGATTTCAGTGACCGTATCAGTTTCGAGGTCAATCACGAATAAACCGGTGATTTCATTATCTGTGTTCACGTTGTCTCCGTAAATGCTGGCGGCAAAGGCAAGTTTTTTACCGTCGGGAGAAAATTTTCCTCCGCCTGCAGCATCAAATTCTTCGTCCACTTCATAGCTGAAAATCGTGTCGTCTTCTTGAACGGCGGGGATGATGTGATTTATAAACAATTCATCTCCTGTACCGGAGAAACTCACGAGTTCTCCCGAACCGGAGATATCGGTAACAAAGTTTCCGGGAGTTCCTTCAAAAATATTGACGAGTAATTTTTCCGCCGGATTGATTTCGTAAACGGAGTGGGCACCCCCATAAAGAATATATCCGCCAAGTCCGGTTACGTTTACGCTGAAGTAAGCGTAACTGCCTCTTTCCTCCATCAGCTCAACGCTGTAGCCGTCTCCCGGCTTCTCTTTTTCAATCGTGCCGACTTCCTCTCCATCCCATAAAATAGAAATAGTAATCGAGCCGTCTTCATTCACCGTTTGAGCGGAATCGAACGATTCGCTGGCCGGTTTGGCAGCATCGTCCTCTTCTTCCACAACGGGCGGCGTGGCACAGGCGCCAAGAAGTAAAGTGAAGAGTAAAAGTACGGGGAGTATTCTCATATGAAAGCCTGTTAAATGTTAGTTCGTAAATAGAGTGCACGGATTTGGCTTCTATTGCAAGTTTTTTGATTCGCCTTGCACCAAGAGCGCGGACGGGTTAAATTCTTTTAGATAGCAGATTTCCCAAACCGTGCCTAAAAAAACCTCCAAGTTACGCTTGCCCAAAAAAGTTCTGATCTTGGGATCGGGCGCTCTGAAGATTGGGGAGGCGGGAGAGTTTGATTATTCCGGTTCGCAAGCGATTAAAGCACTCAAGGAAGAAAAGATTGAGGTGATTTTGATCAATCCGAACATTGCGACGAATCAAACGAGTAAGGGCTTGGCCGATAAAGTTTATTTTCTGCCGGTGACGCCGTATTTTGTGGAAAAAGTGATAGAGAAAGAAAAACCGGACGGGATTTTGCTTTCGTTCGGAGGGCAAACGGCGCTCAACTGCGGAGTGGCGCTGGAAAAGGAAGGGGTGTTGGAAAAGCACAAAGTGGAAGTTTTGGGAACGCCGGTGGAGGCCATCAATAAAACGGAAGACAGGGAGTTGTTTAACAAAGAGCTGCAAAAAATCGATATTAATGTGCCAAGAAGTTTTGCGTGTACGAATTTGTCGGCGGCGCTGGAGGCGGCGGAAAAAATCGGGTACCCGCTACTCATTCGCGCGGCGTTTGCGCTCGGTGGGAAGGGGAGCGGTTTTGTGCACAATCAAGCCGAGCTTATTGAAATGGTGAACAAGGCTTTTACTTCCTCGCCGCAAATTTTGGTGGAGGAAAGTTTGAAAGGCTGGAAAGAAATTGAATATGAAGTGGTACGCGACTCGAAAGACAACTGCATCACGGTGTGCAACATGGAAAATTTCGATCCGCTCGGAATTCACACGGGAGAGAGTATTGTGGTGGCGCCTTCGCAAACGCTTTCGAACCACGAGTACCATTTCTTGCGGGAGATCGCGATTAAAGTGATTCGTCATTTGGGAATAGTGGGGGAGTGCAATATTCAATACGCGCTTGATCCAAAATCCGAGGAGTACCGTGTGATTGAAGTGAATGCGCGTTTGTCACGATCGTCGGCGCTGGCATCGAAGGCGACGGGCTACCCGCTGGCTTATGTGGCGGCGAAGCTCGGGCTTGGTTACGCGTTGACCGACTTGCGAAACGCCATTACCGGAGTGACCACAGCGTGTTTTGAACCGGCGCTCGACTACATCGCGCTGAAAATTCCGCGCTGGGATTTGGACAAATTTCGAAAAGTTTCGCATCAAATTTCAAGCGAAATGAAATCGGTGGGAGAAATTATGGCGCTCGGGCGCAACTTTGAAGAAGTGTTGCAAAAGGGTCTCCGCATGTTGCAAATCGGAATGATCGGTCTGACGGAAAATGAGCGGCTCAACATTGATACGGAAAATTTGAAGCAAGCCATTTCGCATCCCACACCGAAACGGGTTTTGGCAATTGCGGAGGCGCTGCGAGCAGGTTGGGATATTCAGGAAATTTATAAGCTTTCCGGCGTGGATCCTTGGTTTCTGGGGAAGATGCAAAACATTGTGGAAATGAGTAAGCGAATCGAAAAAGAAGATCTTGATGAGGAGCTCATGCGTGATGCCAAAAAGTGCGGGTTTTCCGATAAGCAAATCGGCATTTTGAAAGAGCTGGAAGAAATGGCGGTGCGTAAATTGCGAAAAAAAATGGGTGTGCTGCCGAGTGTGAAACAAATCGATACTTTGGCGGCGGAGTATCCGGCAAAAACCAATTATTTGTACCTCACTTATCATGGGGACAAGCATGATGTGAGTTTTGGAGGCCGAAAAAAACGCGCGATTGTTTTGGGAAGCGGAGCGTATTGCATCGGGTCGTCGGTGGAGTTTGATTGGTGCAGCATTAACGCGGTGAAAACTTTACAGGCGCAAAAATTTGAAACGATTATGATTAACTACAACCCCGAAACGGTATCCACTGACTACGACATGTGTGACAAACTTTATTTTGACGAGCTTTCGCTGGAGCGCGTGCTGGATATTTATGAGCTGGAAAAACCGAAAGGCGTGGTGGTTTCCACAGGTGGACAAACGCCGAACAATTTGGTGATGAAACTCGACGGCGCCGGCGTGAAGATTTTCGGAACGTCGGCGAAAAGCATCGACCAAGCGGAGAATCGCCATAAATTTTCTCAACTTTTGGATTCGCTCGGCGTGGATCAACCGCGGTGGCGCGAATTTGCAGACACGGAAAAAGCTAGCGCTTTTGCGGACGAAGTTGGGTATCCGGTTTTGGTGCGTCCTTCCTACGTGCTTTCCGGAGCCGCAATGGCGGTGGCGCAAAATGAAGAAACTCTCAAAGGCTACTTGGCGAAGGCGGTGAAAATTTCAAAAGAAGCGCCGGTGGTGGTGACGAAGTTTGAAATGGGCGCCAAGGAAATTGAGGTGGATGCAGTGGCGCAAAACGGTGAGGTGCTCATTTATGCGATTGCGGAACATGTGGAAAATGCGGGGGTGCACAGCGGAGACGCCACCATCGTTTTACCTCCGCAAAAATTGTACATGGAAACGATCAAACGCATTAGAGTGATTACCAAAAAAATTGCGGCGGCCTTGGAAATCAGCGGGCCGTTCAATATTCAGTTTTTGGCCATGAACAATGCCATCAAAGTGATCGAGTGTAATTTGCGCGCGAGTCGCAGTTTTCCGTTCAGCTCCAAAGTGACCGGCTATAACTTTGTTGAAATTGCAACTGAGGCGATGCTCGGCATCGCGGAAAAGAAAAATTATCGCACGTTGGATTTGGATTACGTGGGCGTGAAAGCACCGCAGTTTTCTTTCTCACGGTTAAAAGGCGCGGACCCCGTACTCGGAGTGGAGATGGCTTCCACCGGAGAAGTGGGCTGTTTCGGGGACGATCTGCATGAAGCGTTTTTCAAGGCCATGCTTTCGACGGGCTTTGAAGTGCCGCATAAAAATATTTTGATTTCAATCGGGAAGATTGAGGATAAGGCTGATTTTCTTCCAGCCGCTCGCAAGCTCGCGGCCATGGGCTTTACTTTGTTCGCAACGCCGGGTACGGCCAAAGTGCTCGCGGACGGCGATCTTGCAGTGACGGAGGTTCACAAAATGGATTCCGACTTGCATCCCACGTTTGCCGAGCTTATTCAAAAGGACAAAGTGGATTGGGTCATCAATATTCCGCGCGGTTACTCGCACGAAGAAATGACGCTCGGCTACACCATTCGCCGCCTCACCATCGACAATAACATTCCGCTCACCACGGACATGAAAGTGGCCAAGCTCATGGTGGACACACTTGAACACTACAAAGTGGAGGATTTGGCGATTGAGCCGTGGTCGAGTTACATCTAAACATTTAGCGCCCTCCCATAAAGTTTTCCGAGCAGTTTTTGGGTGCGAACCGGATAAAAGGTGCAGAGGTGGCTGAGTTTGTTGAAATTGAGTGCTTCAAGATTGATTCTTTTGAGATTGATGTAGTAGCGCCCCAAAGAAAAAAGATAAAGGATGTCAAGGAAGGCTTTTTCGGGACTTGCGATACTTTCGACCACTTCCTCCGGCGAAGAAGAAAAGGCTTTCTCCGGCAAATGATGGTACCTCCATGTGAGATAACCGATTTGTTTTTCCAAACTGCGTTTGGCGGTCGCATTCTCAATGAAGTGCGGCACCGGTTTCAAAAATCCATGGTAGGCCAAAGCGGTAGCGAAAGAGATGTATGTTTTGTCCTGGAAGAGACCGCCCAGCGTGAAAAGCTGTTCTTGATCCATATGGACGAAGAGATCTTTGAAAATGTAAACGTTGCGGCGGAGTTTTAAAAAGCGGCCTTGTTTGGTGTAGCGGGAACAAAGCACTTTTGCCGAAGCCAAAGTGGTATTCAAAACTTTTTGGATATCCTTGGGAGAAAAAATCGGGGGCAATGTTTTAGCGAGTTTCCAAAAGTGCATGGAAAAATCATACCATAAATTCAATAGTCAAAGTAGGAAAATTAACATTCTTATTAATCAACTTGCATTTTGTTTGCCAAATTAAAAGGCGAGGGTGTATAATAGGCGCACGTTGTGAAAAAAAATAATGTTGTGGCTGTGCCACGTTCTCGCTTAGCAAACCCTGCGGGTTCGCTTGTCGTAAAAGTTGGGACCAACGTGATCACACGGGAAAACGGTCTCCTCGATCTTGGCATAGTCGGGCATTTGGTCCATCAGATCACCGAGCTGCAAAAAAAAGGCTGCCAAGTGATTTTGGTGAGCTCGGGAGCCATGGGTGCGGGGCGGGGCGTTATCAAGCTGAAAAACGACAATGGAAGTACGATTGTGAAAAGGCAAGTGCTGGCTTCCGTGGGACAAATCAAGCTTATGGAAACGTACTTGGGGCTTTTTCAAGCGGAAGGCGGCGTGTGCAGCCAAGTGCTGGTGACGAAGGAAGATTTTCGCGATCGAAGTCATTATTTGAACATGAAAAGTTGTTTCGAGGCGCTTCTGGGACAGAGTATTGTCCCGGTGGTGAATGAAAACGATGTGATTTCCGTGGACGAGCTGATGTTTACCGATAACGACGAGCTCGCGGGGTTGATCGCCGCCATGATGGATGCCGACACTTTGGTGATTTTGAGTAACGTGGAAGGAATCTATGATAAAAATCCGACGGAAGCGGGCGCAAAAGTGCTGCATAAAATTGAAGCGGGAGCGGCCTTGGAAAAAAATATTGCGCCGACAAAATCGTCTTTCGGACGCGGAGGAATGCTCACCAAAGCGCGCATTGCCGAGCGTATGGCGAGCATGGGGATTCCCACCGTCATTGCAAACGGACAAAGAAAAAATGTGCTTTTGGATGTGCTGGCCGGAAAGGAAGTGGGCTCGGTTTTTGTCGCTGAAAAGAAACGGGCGTCCGGTGTGAAACGATGGGTGGCCACCAATGAAGGACAGGAAAAAGGAGTGGTGACGGTTAACAACGGCGCGGAAAAAATCTTGCGAGAAAAAATTGCGAGCTTGCTTCCCGTGGGAGTGATCAAAGTGGAAGGAGTTTTTCAAAAAGGAGACACCGTGAAAATTCAAAATGAAGCGGGTGAAGGAATAGGGTACGGCATTGCAAGCTACAGCGCCGACTTGGCGAGAAAACTTTTAGGTGAAC
>MFXB01000063.1:3815-4273 GCA_001787475.1 Candidatus Peregrinibacteria bacterium RIFCSPLOWO2_01_FULL_48_20 | reverse complement strand
TTAAGAAAATTTCAATTATCGGATCGGGAAAAATGGGCAGTGCGATGGCGGCCGCTTTGAAGGGAGCGTTTGATGTGCAATTGTGCGGACGTGGAGAAAATCCTGCTGAGGATGCGGCGGTTGTGATTTTTGCGGTGAAGCCGGCGGATTTTGGGGCGTGCATGGAAGGATTGGACGCGGATCTTTCCGGAAAGTTGGTGATTTCCATAATGGCGGGAATTTCAATTGCGAAGCTTCGTGAAAAAACGGGCGCGGAAAAAATTGTGCGATCGATGCCGAATTTGCCCCTGCAAGTGGGGAAGGGATTTACGGCGTGGGTGAGCGGCGGGGACAGTGATAAAGATTTGGTGCGAAAGATTTTTCAAGCTTTCGGTGAAGAAATGGAAGTGACAAAAGAAGAAGATTTGAATGCGGTGACGGCGCTGAGCGGAAGCGGCCCCGCTTATTTTTTTTATTTG
>MFXB01000063.1:0-3793 GCA_001787475.1 Candidatus Peregrinibacteria bacterium RIFCSPLOWO2_01_FULL_48_20 | reverse complement strand
CGCGAGCTTGGGGGTTCGGCGAAAAGGAAGCGACGAAAATAGCTCGCGCCACGTTTGTGGGTGCGGCGGGACTTTTGGAAAAGGGAGAGCTTGGCAGTGCGGAGTGGCGAGCAGCGGTAACGTCCAAAGGCGGAACCACGGAAGCCGCGTTTCGTGAGTTGGTTCAAATTGAAGGCGTTGTGGACGCGGCTTTTGAAGCGGCGAAAAAACGGTCTGAAGAACTTAATAACCAAGCATGAATCACCGGGAAGAATTTTTACGTGTGCGCATGGCGAGCCGAAGTTTGACGGCTTTGAGTGAAGAAAAAGTGAAGGCCGTGCTTTTGGATTTGGCGGAAGCTTTGCTCACGCGAAAGGAGGAGATCTTAGTGGCCAACGGAAACGATTGTGCGCGCATGGACAAGGCCGATCCGCGTTACGATCGGCTCCTTTTGAACACGGAACGTTTGGAGGTGATTGCGAGTGATTTGAAAACGGTGGCGAGCTTGGAGGCACCGCTCGGGGAAATTTTGGAGGAGCGAATCTTGCCGAACGGTTTGGAGCTCAAAAAAGTGCGCGTGCCGCTGGGCGTGGTCGCGGTGATTTACGAAGCGCGTCCCAACGTAACGGTGGATGTTTTTGCTTTGTGCTTCAAAAGCGGGAACGCGTGTATTTTGAAATCGGGCAGTGACGCGCAAACGAGCGCGGAGGCGCTGGTGGCCGTGATTCATGATGTGCTTGGTAAACATGGCGTGGAGCGGGACGTGCTTTTTTTGATGCCGCCGGAGCGCGAGGCGGTGATGAATCTTTTGAAAGCGCACGGAATTGTGGACGTGATTATTCCGCGAGGCGGACAAGGACTTATTGATTTTGTGGTGGAAAATGCCAGCGTTCCGGTGATTGAAACGGGCGCCGGGATTGTGCACACCTATGTGGACGGTGACGTGAATTTAGAGAAGGCCGCCGCCATTATCTTCAATGCGAAGACGCGGCGCCCTTCCGTTTGCAATGCACTCGACACTTTGATTGTGCATGAAAACCAACTCCAAAACTTGCCCGCCTTGGTGAAGCCGCTCCAAGAAAAAGGCGTGGAAATTTTTGCCGATGAAAAAGCATACTCCGTACTCGATGGCAACTACAGTCTTCTTGCGCGAGCAAGGGACGAGCACTTTGGCACGGAGTTTTTATCGCTCAAAATGTCTGTGAAAACCGTGGCGAATGTGGCAGAGGCCGTGGCTCATATCAGCGAGTACGGCTCCAAACACAGCGAAGCGATTCTTTCCGAAAACGCCGCCAGCATTGAGTTTTTCTTGAACGGTGTCGATGCCGCCGTGGTGTATGCCAATGCTTCCACCGGTTTCACCGACGGAGCACAGTTCGGTCTCGGCGCGGAAATCGGAATCAGCACGCAAAAGCTCCATGCCCGCGGTCCCATGGCACTCAAAGAACTCACTTCGTACAAGTGGGTGGTGAGGGGAGAGTGGCAAATTAGACAGTAGCTTTTCTCGCTTGTCTGCCAACTTCATCGCAAAGAAAGCTAACGACCTCCCAAGAGACCGGGCGACGTTCGATTCTTCGTCCGGTTTTCAGGTTAAGTTCGCTGTATAAATCTTCCGTCTGAGGTTCAAGGCTAAAGACTGTTGTACCTGCAGCGGCCAAGGCTTCTCTCAATTTACCGGCGGCGACAAGCAACTCATCACCGGCTGGAGCATGAATGCCACCATGCAGGTTTACTTGAGGCGTACCGTAAGCTTCAGGTTTGTGGGTGATCGGAAATGACCAGTTGCAAAGGGGGTTCCCGTGTGTTGTCGGCATCAAAGGCTGCGTAGAAAGTGTCTCGGTGATTTGCCATGTTTTCAATTAAGGAGGTGAATGATAAGCCGAAGCTTGTTTTTGTCAAGCGTCTCGGCTACAATGGCTTCTTTCTCATGGAATACAAGCTTTATCTCGATACCGGGAACGGTGAACTCCCTTTGGCCCGAAAGCCGGTGATGCGCCATAACCCTGAGGAAGCGCCATCAAATCCCAGTCGTTTTTATATGCTTGTTATCTTGGATGGCGTACAGATGGGTTGGATGAACGGCCATTTGGGATGTGACAATAGAGGCCATCCGAAGATCCATTTTAGGGTGCAAGAGGATAGCCGCCTTTCTGTGTCATCTCAGTTTTCAATACCTGAAGATAGAGGAGTCGCACGAATCCATCTTCCTTATTTGGGATCTTCAAGGAGTTGTCCTTTCCTTATCAATGGGTGTTTTGGTTTTTTTGTAGATTTGTGCCGTAGAAACGATGCTCAAGTTATCATGAGAGTGTTGACCACGCAGATTCCTCTTCGCGTGGGTTTTGCACCGCTTATGGTCGGTCCGCGAGAGTTTTCTCCGCCCGAGAATATGAACGGTTTATTTTGGCATGAAATAAGGTAAAATAAATTTTGCATGAATCGTAAAGAACTCATTGCCGAACTTCTCAAAACCGTGGAGCCGGATATTAGTCGGGAGGGTTTGGCCGATACACCTCGGCGCGTGGATGAGGCGTGGGATCATCTGTTTAGCGGGTACGGGAAAAATCCGGAAGATTTGCTGACTGTTTTTGACGGCGAAAAATATGATGAAATGATTTTGGTGAAGGATATTGAATTTTATTCGACGTGTGAGCATCACGTTTTGCCGTTCTTTGGAAAGGCGCACATTGCGTATGTTCCTCGCGGGAAAATCATCGGGCTTTCGAAGATGCCGAGGCTGGTGGAAATTTTTTCGAGGCGACTTCAAAACCAGGAACGTTTGACGGGACAAATCGCGGAGGCGCTGGAAAAATTGCTGGCTCCAAAAGGGGTGGCGGTGGTTTTGGAGGCGCAGCATTTTTGTATGATGGCGCGCGGCGTGGAGAAGCAGGGGAGCAAGGTGACGACGTCGGCACTCAGGGGTTTGTTTAAAAAAGACGCGTCCACACGCAGTGAGTTTTTGCGTCTCATTCGCGGCTAGGCTACAATGCCCGCGTGGATTTCCTCCCAGAATCAATCACGCATCTCATTGAAGAGCTGCAAACACTTCCCGGAATCGGGCCCAAGAGCGCCCAGCGTTTGGCTTTTCATTTGCTTAAGTCCGGTGATGCTCGGCTCGGGAGTTTGAGTGAAGCGGTGGCGAACATAAAAAATGGTGTGATTGAGTGCGGGTGCTGTTTTTCGCTCACCACGGCGAGTCCTTGTAAAATTTGCAGCGACTCGGGGCGTGACCGCGGTTTGCTTTGCGTTGTGGAATCGACTTTGGATTTGATCGCGCTGGAAAAAACGGGCGAGTTTCGCGGCCTTTACCATGTGCTGCACGGGAAAATTTCTCCGCTCGACGGAGTGGGTCCGGAGCAATTGCGAGTTGCGGAATTGTTCGCACGGGTGACTGTGGAAGCTTCGCCCATTGTGGAAATTATTTTTGCGCTCAACCCTGATTTGGAAGGCGACACCACCGCGCTTTTTTTGCAGCAAAAACTGGCGGCGGTTCGTTCGCTTATTTTTTCGCGCATTGCTCGCGGACTCCCTTCCGGCGCCAACGTGGAATATGCGGATGATGCGACTTTGATACGGGCGTTGCAGGGAAGGCAGCGGATGAGTTAAGCTCACTCGACAATTTCGCCGTCCTTAAAGTACACAAAACCTCTTGCGGCTATCGATCCTGTTTCCGTGTCAGGGTAGCCTCCCGTCAGGGCCAGGACTTTATCTTTAATTCTTGTGGAATTAATGTCGATGCCGGACTCCGTTGAAACAAAACTAAGGTTTGGGTCATCGGGAGAATAGCTCACTTCATACACTTCCAAGGCGGGAA